>JAITMN010000008.1 GCA_031277355.1 Nevskiaceae bacterium
GGCGCGCTGATCGCGCACTACGGCTTCAATCCGCAGCAGGCCGGCGGCCTGCCGACGGTGTTCCTGATCGGCGCGGTGCTCGCCAGCATCACACTGGCCCCCCGCATCCAGCGTCTGAAGGGTCGCTGGGTCGCCACTGCCGGCTTCGCCATCGCAGCGGTGTCATTCGGGATGGCGTCGACGGTCAGCCGCTACCTGCCGCTGGCGGCGCTGCATGCCGTGGCCGGCATCTGCGCGGGTGCGGCGCTGAGCGTCACTCATGGCGCCATCGCGCGCAGCAGCAATCCGCACCGGCTGTTCGCCCTCGTCGGCATCGCGCTGGGCGTGTTTGCCGTGGCCTTCCTCGGCGGCGTTCCGCAACTGATCGACGCGCAGGGCGGACCGGCGCTGTTCCGAGCATTCGCGGCGATCATGGCCGCAGGCGCCATCGCATCGTTGCTGGCCTTCCCTTCCCTGCCGGCCACAGCCGCCGCAGAAGGCGCAAGACCCGCGCCGCTGCCCAAGGTGGTGTGGTACGGCATCGCCGGCATCTCGTGCATGACGCTGGTGCAGGCGATGGTTTTCAGCTTCCTCGAAGGCGTGGGCGTGCACCGCGGTTTCGAGCGCTCTGCGATCAATGCCGTGCTGATCGCGCTGGGTCTGGTGAACCTGCTGCCGGCGGCGCTGGCGGCGCTGCTGCAAAAACGCCTGTCGGTGCGCAAGGTGCTGATCGCCGGCCCGCTGCTGCAATTGACGATGGCAACGCTGATCATGGTGTCGCCCGCCTTCGGACCCTATGCCTTCGGCGCGGCCTTCCTCGCGGCGGTGCTGGTCTTCACGCACACCTTCGCCTTCGGCCTGCTGGCGCGGCTGGATACCAGTGGCCGCGCGTTGACGGGCACCCCGGCGATGCTGATGATCGGATCGGCCATCGGCCCCTTCCTCGGCGGCACGCTGGTCAACAGCTTCGGCTACGAAGTGCTGGCGGTGGCGGCTGCGTTGCTGGCTGCCGCAGCGGTGTATTGCTTCTCGCGCCTGCCGGCGCGAAGCCCCTGAGGAGGCTTCATGCCGGAATGAGGGCGCTCAGCGCGCGGGAAAGTTCTTCCGTTCCAACGTCCACTTCGAATCCGTGCACAGACCGCACTTTTCCCCCACGAACCGCGCAGCCGCCTTCGCATCGCCCCGCAACTGCCAGTTCAGCCAGTCCACGGCCACCTGCGCCGCCGCGCCGCCATTGGGTTCACTATAGGTTCCGCCGTGACCGACGGGCAGATTCGCGATCGCCACCGGTACATGGTCGATCAGACGAAAGTCATCCATCGCGTTGACGTAGGCAATGTCGGTGGGCCCGCCGATCACATAAAGCACCGGCGTGTGAAAGCGTTTCAGCGAATCCTTGGGGACTTTGAACCCCGGCATCGCCTCGCGCTCGCCTTCGAAGGTGCCGGTGTTGTGCAGCAGCGCCGTGCGCACGCGCGGATCGGCCGCGACCAGAATCGCCTGCAAACCGCCGCAACTGAAACCCGACACGGCCACCTGCGCCGGATCGATGCGCCCGAAATACGCACTGCCGACGCGCTGGTTTTCAGCCAGCGCCCAGTCGATGCCCGCGAGCAAATCCTCCGGCACCGTCGGCGGAAAAGCCGCCCGCTCGCCGGTGGACGCCGGCGCGCCCGGACCACTGAGGATACGCCCCGCCGCAATCACCAGATATCCATGCGAGGCCAGTTCGAGCAGATGAAAGCGCGTGCTGGCGGCGTCATTGGAACAGCCTCCATTTCCCCAGACCACAACGCCAAGCTTCTGCGCGCCCAGTGAGCCCAGATCAGCCGGGCGATAGACCACGTTGCGTGGCAGCGCCGGGATTTCTTCCTTCATGGCCGCAAAGGGACCGGTGCCCGGCGTGTCTGGCGCGTTCGATGCGCGAGGCGGCGCCTGCATCGCTGCGGCAAGCTGCGCGGCGCAGAAGCCGACAGCACAGATCAACGCGCGGACACCCATCAACGCTCGCATGCTCATGGTCTGCTCCGTGTTTGCCTTTACCCGCCTCAGGCTATCACTCCCCGACAGAATATTCTCGTCGTTATGAATTAATTTCGGATGCGCGGCGATGAGTCTGTTGCTGCCCCATTCCTGAGCGCCGCTTCGCAGTGGACGCCGCGATGAGCGTCAAGAATCCGCCGGAAGACCCGGAGCGCTTTGCAGTGCGTCTTTCCTGGGTGGTTCCCGCTTCATGTTTTGCAGCAGGTCCGACACACGCGACAATTCACCCAAGGCTTCCATTCTCTGTTGCAGCGTGAGCATTTGAATTCGTCGCAGGTATTCCTTGCGGACACCCTCGAAGGTGGTCAGTGACCAATCTATCTCCTGATTCTGCGTATCGGCTTGATCAGTCATTGCGCATCTTTTCCTGTATCCATTCAAGGTGCTGGATGTCGTCCATGTCTTTGGATCGCGCAGCGGCCTGCTTCATGCTGATAAGAGTCGGGATCGAGACGAAAGCGGCGTTTATTCCGGGTAACACCTGGCCCTTCAGAGCCTTTTCGTACTCTTGCGAGAAATCAAACGGCTCGTAAACGAAAACGTCTACGCTGACGCCCGGAAAAGAGTCATTGAAGAAATTGAGAACCTGCATGTTCCTTTCTTCGCGCCATTGCTTTCGCTGTTCGGCGTTGGCGAAACTGGCAGCAGTAATGGGGACGATTGGCCGATAGCCGATGTTGGTCAGGGCATCAAAGGCGCGCAGTATGTTGTCGGCGTTCAGTGCGATTACAAGGTCTATATCAAGGGTCAGCCGCAGGTAGCCGTGCGCGTTGACGGCCAGACCACCAGCGATGAGATATTTCACGTCAGCGTCCTGTAGCGCCTTGAGGACGGTTTCCAGTGCTGCAAGATTCATGTGTATTTCGCCCTGCCGGAGATTGTAGCATTCAAGGGCTAGCCAGCTTCCATCTGCTCCAAAAACCCGCCCGACTGCCGTCGCCACAACTGCGCGTACAGGCCGTTGAGCGCCAGCAATTGTTCGTGCGTGCCCTGCTCCACCACATGCCCCTGATCCATCACGATCAGCCGGTCCATCGCGGCGATGGTGGATAACCGATGCGCAATGGCGATCACGGTCTTGCCGCGCATCAGCCGCGCGAAGTTGTCTTGAATGGCCGCTTCCACTTCTGAATCCAGCGCAGACGTGGCTTCATCCAGCACCAGAATCGGCGCGTTTTTCAGCAGCACGCGCGCAATGGCGATGCGCTGACGCTGACCGCCCGACAGCTTCACGCCGCGTTCGCCCACGTGCGCGTCGTAGCCGCGCCGACCCTTGGCGTCGGTGAGCGTGAGGATGAAATCATGCGCGCGAGCCTGCTGCGCGGCTTCGATCATCTGCGCATCGCTGGCGTCGGGCCTTCCGTACAGCAGGTTGTCGCGCACCGAGCGATGCAGCAGAGAAGTGTCTTGCGTGACCATGCCGATATTGCCGCGCAGGGAGTCTTGAGTGACCTTGGCGATGTCGTGCCCGTCGATCAACACGCGACCGCTTTCCACATCGTAGAACCGCAGCAGCAGATTCACCAACGTGGATTTTCCCGCGCCGGAGCGACCAATCAGCCCCACCTTTTCGCCGGGCTGAATGTGCAGATTCAGATGATCGATCACGCCGCCCTGCTTGCCGTAGTGAAAGCCCACCGCTTCAAAACGGATATCGCCGCGCACGGGCGGCAACGCCTGCGCGCCCGGCGCATCATCAACAGTGGGCGCAAGCGAAATCGAACTGATGCCATCCTGCACCGTGCCGATGTTCTCGAACAGCGCCGACATCTCCCACATGATCCACTGCGACATGCCCATCAATCGCAGCACGAAGGCCACCGCAACGGCCACTGCGCCGGCTCCCACCGCTTCGATGGACCACAGCCAGATGCCCAGCGCACCAACCGCAAACAGCAGCAACATGTTCAAAAAATTATTGCTGGCGTTGACCATCGTCACCAGCCGCATCTGCCGATGCACGGTGTCCATGAAATCGCCCATCGCCTCGCGCGTGTAGCCCTCCTCTCGCGCCGAATGGGAGAACAGCTTCACCGTGGCGATGTTGGTATAGCTATCGACGATGCGCCCGGTCATCGTGGAGCGCGCATCGGCCTGTTCCTGCGCCACCTTGTTCAAACGGGGAATGGCGTAGCTCAGCAGCGCCGCGTACACCAGCAGCCACGCAGCAAACGGCAGCAGCAAACGCCAGTCCTGCGAGGCGGCCACCACCATCGTGCCGCCGAGATAGACCACGACGTAGTTGCCCACGTCGAGCAGCTTCACCACGGTTTCGCGCACCGCGAGCGAAGTCTGCATCAGCTTCGTGGCGATGCGCCCGGCGAATTCATCCTGAAAGTAACTCATCGACTGGCGCAGCAGATAGCGATGCACGCGCCAGCGAATACGCATCGGGAAATTGCCCAGCAGCGTCTGGTGAATCACCAGAGAATTGAGCAGATTCACCGCCGGCATCAACAGCAGCGCCACCACCGCCACCCACAACAACCAGTGACCTTCGGCGCTGAAAAATGCCGCAGGCGTCTGGCCGCTGAGTCGATCCACCAATCGGCCAGTGTAGGAATATAGGCCCACTTCGATCAGCGCGACGCCGGTGGTGCTGACGGCCATCAGCGCCAACCACCACTCCAGCCCGCGCGTGTAGTGACGGCAGAAGGCGTAGAGCGAGCGCGGCGGCTGTGTGGATGCGGCGGACGGATATGGGTCCACGCGATTTTCAAACCAGCGCAACAGCGCCGAGAATCCCCTGCTCATCGTCCCATCACTTCCCTGATGAATGGCGTCGTCAAGCGCCGCTGCTCACGCAACGCGGCTTCATCCAGACGATCCAACAATCCATAAAGACTACCCATGTCGCGCGGAAAATGCCGCTGCAAATACACAGCGGCGTCTTCCGGCAACTCCAGACCACGCTGCGCGGCGCGCAATTGCAAGGCGGCGCGCTGCTGCGATTCATCGAGCGGCGCAAGACCCACATGCACGATGGCGTCGAGGCGCGAGCGCAGATCGGGCAATTTCCAGCCCAATTCACGCGCCGGCAGCGCATCGGCCCAGAGCGTTGGCAACCGCATCGCATCGCGTTCGTTATACAGACGAAACAGCGCGCGTTCCCAATCGGCATCGCCCGCCACGGCAAACAGCCCATCGAGCGCAACGGCGGCAAGACGCTCCGCGCCTTCGAGCACCGAAGGCCCCAGCGCACGCAGCGATTGCAACTCGAAGTATGCACTGCCGGCCATCGACGCACACCAGGCTTGCAGCAGATGCGACTTGCCGCTCCCCTGCGGGCCATACAGATACAGCATCCCCTCGCGCAATTCATGCAGCGCCGCCACCGCGCGCTGATTGCCGCCGGTGAGAAAACTGGCGAACGTCGCGCGGTCGTTGAGCCGCACGCCCAAGGGCAACTGCTGCATCGGTCTCAACTCCGGTCCGTGGCGAGCAGCTTCTGATCGGCGCGCGACATGAAGCGGCTGACGTAATCGAAGCCGCTGGCCGTGCAGGTCAGCACCATCACGACGGCCAGCGCATCGAGCGCCTCGCGTGGCGGCAATCCGGTGGCGCTGGCCAGCACCACAGCCAGCAGATACGCCATCTGCACGCCGGTGTTGATCTTGCTGATGATGGAGGGCCGTCCGTGCAAGGGACCAAACCACAGGCGATAGATCAGCGCGCCGCCGGCAATCAGCAGGTCGCGCGCAATGGCCACCGCCGCCACCCACCAGGGCGCAATGCCCAGCCACGCGGCGGCGATGAACACCGACACCAACAGCAGTTTGTCGGCCGCCGGATCGAGAAAGCGGCCCAGAGTGGAAGTCCAGCCGAAACGCTTGGCCAGATAGCCGTCGAGACCATCGGACACCGCCGCAGCCGTGAACAGCACCAGCACCTGCACCTGATGTCCGTCGCGCATCGCCAGGAGCAGCGGCGCGATCAGCACGATTCGGAACAGGCAGATGAGGTTGGGTATGTGGCGCATGCTGTAGAATATCCCATTCGCCCCCACCCACCGCCGACACAGGATCGTCCCGAATGGAGAACCCCCCTGGCCTGACCTACCGCGACGCCGGCGTGGACATCGACGCGGGCGATGCGCTGGTCGAGCGCATCAAGCCGCTGGTGCGGCGCACGCAGCGGCCCGAAGTGCTCGCGGGCGTTGGCGGCTTTGGCGCGCTGGTGGGGCTGCCGCAACGCTATCGCGAACCGGTGCTGGTATCGGGCACCGATGGCGTGGGCACGAAGCTGCGCCTTGCCATCGACACCGACCGCCACGAGCGCATCGGCATCGACCTCGTTGCGATGTGCGTGAACGACGTGGCCGTGCAGGGCGCGGAGCCGCTGTTCTTCCTCGACTACTACGCCACCGGCAAGCTGTCGGTGGATGTGGCCGCAACGGTGGTGGCCGGCATCGCCGAAGGCTGCGTGCAGGCCGGTTGCGCGCTGGTGGGCGGTGAAACCGCCGAGATGCCGGGCATGTATCACGGCGATGACTACGACCTCGCAGGCTTCTGCGTCGGCGTGGTGGAACGCAGCGGGATCATCGATGGCCGCAACGTGCGCGCGGGCGATGCGATCATCGGGCTTGCGTCCTCCGGCGTTCATTCCAACGGCTATTCGCTGGTGCGCAAGCTCATTGCCCGCGCCGGCGCGGATCAACGCACGATGCTCGAAGGCAAGCCGCTGTTCGACCGGCTGCTGGAACCCACGCGCATCTATGTGAAGCCGATGCTGCAACTGGCCGCTGCGTTGCCGGTGCATGGCTTTGCGCACATCACCGGCGGCGGCCTCACCGACAACATCCCGCGCGTGCTGCCCGAAGGCTGCGAGGCGGTGCTGGAACGGCGTCACTGGCATCGCGATCCGGTGTTCGACTGGATGGCCGCCGTCGGCTCCATTGCGCCGGCGGAAATGCACCGCACCTTCAACTGCGGCATCGGCATGGTGGTGATCGTGCCCGCCGCCGAAGCCTCGCGCGCCATCACGCTGCTGGAAAACTCCGGCGAGCGCGCCACGCAGATCGGCGAAGTGCGCGCCGGTGAACGCGGCGCGGTGATCCACGAATGACCGCCCGCGCCCGCTCACCGCTGAAGCTTGCGGTGCTGATCTCCGGGCGCGGCAGCAACATGGTGGCCATCGCGCAAGCCTGCGCACAGCAGCAGATCAACGCGCGCATCGTCTGCGTGATCAGCGATCAGCCGGACGCTGCGGGACTGGAAAAAGCGCGCGAAATGGGCCTGCCCACGCGCATCGTGAATCTCCAAGACTTTCGCACGCCGCAGGGCATCGACCGCGCGGCTTTTGACGCCGAACTTGCGCGGGTCATCGACGAGGCCGAACCCGACCTCGTCGTGCTCGCCGGTTTCATGCGCATCCTCTCGCCGCCGTTCGTGCGCCGTTACGAGGGCCGCCTGCTGAACATTCACCCCTCGCTGCTGCCGGCCTACAAGGGCCTGCACACGCATCAGCGCGTGCTCGACGCGGGCGAGCGCGAACACGGCGCGAGCGTGCATTTCGTGACGGCGGAACTGGACGGCGGCCCGGTGGTGATGCAAGGCCGCGTGCCGGTGCTGCCGGGCGACGACGCGCAGGCTCTGGCGGCGCGCGTGAACGAAATGGAGTGGAAGCTGTACCCTAGCGTCATCGGCCGGATAGCAGAAGGAAGCCTGCAATGGAGCCCACCATGAAACGCATCGTCACCGCGTTGGCCGCCAGCCTGCTCGCAACGGGCCTGCTGGCCGCCGAGCCCGCCGCCGAACCCGCGCCCACCGCCGGATTGCGCGAATTCCAGGCCACCTTTTCCGTGAAATTTCGCGGCATGAACGCCGGCCAGAGCCAATTGCAACTGGAAAAACTCGACGGCGACCGCTGGCGCTACTCCTCGCGCAGTCAGGCCAAGGGCCTGTTCAGGCTCGCAGTGCACGGCGAGCCCACGCAAATCAGCGTGCTGCAAATGCAGGACGGCGCGGTCCGGCCACTGGAATTCACCAGCGCGATTGGCGCCAATGACGACGACCGCGATCAATCGATGAAATTCGACTGGCAGGCCGGCCGCGTCACCGGCACGGCGGAGGGCAAGCCGGTGGATATCGCGCTGCAACCGGGCATGCACGATGCGGCCAGCGTGCAGGTGGCGATGATGCTGGAACTGCTCGCCGGGCGCACGCCCGAGCGCTTCCAGATGATCGACAAGACGCAGGTGAAAGACTACATCTACACGCGCGAAGGCGAGGAAACGCTGGACACCGCGCTGGGCAAGCAGCAAACGGTGATCTTTCGCAGCGCGCGGCCGGATTCGACTCGCGGCACCCTGTTCTGGTGCGCGCCGGGGCTGGGTTTTCTGCCGGTAAAGGTGGAGCGCCGCAACGGCAACAAAGTTGAATGGTCAATGACGCTGAACGCGGCGACGTTCGGCACAAGTTGACCCGCCGCCGCAAGGACCGTGAGAATACTTCTTCCAAATAAGCCAACCGGGGGATTCCAGCCGTCATGACCGACCCACGCGAAATCATCGACAAGTCGGCGATGACCACATTGCAATATGTGATCGTCGCCATCACGGTGCTGCTCAACGGCATGGACGGCTTTGACGTGCTGGCCATCAGCGTGGCCGGCCCCGGCATCCTCAACGAATTCGGCATCGACCGCGCGCAACTGGGCGTGGTGCTGTCGATGGAACTGATCGGCATGGCGGTGGGCTCGGTGCTGCTGGGCGGCGTGGCCGACAAGGTCGGTCGCCGCAACATGACGCTGGGCTGCCTGATCGTGATGGCGGCGGGCATGTTCCTCGCCGCCACGTCCACCAGTGTGGGGATGCTGTCGTTCTACCGCGTGTTCACCGGCCTTGGCATCGGCGGGATGCTGTCCACCACCAACGCGGTGGTGGCCGAATTCTCGAACAACAAGCATCGCGGCCTGTGCATCTCGATGATGGTGATTGGCTATCCGCTGGGTGGCATCGTCTGCGGCGAGGCGGGCAAGGCGCTGCTCGACGCCACCGCCACGAACTGGCGTTCGATGTTCATGATCGGCGGCGTGCTCTCCGCCGCGCTGATCCCGATAGTGTTCTTCCTGATGCCCGAGTCGGTGCATTGGCTGAGCCGCAAGCAGCCGGTGAACGCGCTGGCGCGCATCAATGCCGCGCTGAAGAAGCTGGGCCACAGCGTCGTGGATGCGCTGCCCACCATCGCCGAAGAACAGCGCAAGAAGTCGGTGACGGACATCTTCTCGCGCACGCTGGCGCTGTCCACGATCCTCGTGACGCTGGCCTACTTCGCGCACATCATCAGCTTCTACTACATCCTGAAGTGGACGCCGACCATCGTCACGACGATGGGTATTCCGGCTTCCGCCGCTTCGGGCGTGCTGACTTGGGCCAACGTCGGCGGCGCGCTGGGCGGCGCGGCCTTCGGCCTGCTCACCACGCGCATCGGCCTGAAGCCGCTGTCGATTGCGATTCTGCTGCTGGGCGCCGTGGGCGTGGCGGTGTATGGCCGCGCCGCGCCGGAAGTCACCTCGCTGAGCATGCTGGCCTGCTTTGCCGGCTTCTTCGGCAACGCCGGCGTGTCGGGTCTCTACACCATCGTGGCCTATGTCTTCCCGACGCACGTGCGCGCCACCGGCACCGGCTTCGTGATCGGCGTGGGTCGCGGCGGCGCGGTGCTGTCGCCGATCATCGCGGGCTTCCTGCTCAACGGCGGCTCCACGCTCGCCACCGTGGGCCTCGTGATGGGCCTGGGCTCGCTGGTCGGCGCGATCGTGCTGGTGTTCCTGAAGCTCGGCGGTGGCAAGTCGGGCGGAACATCAACCACGTCCGAATCGCTGTCTTGATGTAAAACCAACGCGCGCCCGCATCGCAAACGGTGCGGGCGCGCTCGAACCTTCGCTCATTCAAGCCTTCGGCAACGTCACGCCCTTCTGCCCCTGATACTTGCCGCCGCGATCACGATACGACGTGCCGCACACTTCATCGGATTCAAAGAACAGCATCTGCGCCACGCCCTCATTGGCGTAAATCTTCGCCGGCAGCGGCGTGGTGTTGGAAAACTCCAGCGTCACATGCCCTTCCCACTCCGGCTCCAGCGGCGTGACGTTGACGATGATGCCGCAGCGCGCATACGTTGATTTTCCCAGACACACCACCAGCACATTGCGCGGGATGCGGAAATACTCCACCGTGCGCGCCAGCGCGAAGGAATTGGGCGGGATGATGCACACGTCGGAGTCCACATCCACGAAGCTCTGCGGATCAAAGCGCTTGGGGTCCACTATCGTGCTGTTGATGTTCGTGAATATCTTGAACTCGCGCGCACAGCGCACATCGTAGCCATAGCTCGACGTGCCATAGGAGACGATGCGCCCGCCGCCGTTCTCGCGCACCTGCCCCGGCTCGAATGGCTCGATCATGCCCTGCCCTTCAGCCATGCGCCGAATCCAGTGATCGGACTTGATGCTCATCGTTTCTCCTCGACGACTACATTGGGAAACATTGCGCTGCGATCGCGCGGACGGCAAGCCAGCACGCCTGCGGTGCGCCGCGCCAGATCGCGGAAAGCGCGTGCGCGCGGGGACTCCGGCGCGGCAATCACGCTGGGCGAACCGCCGTCGGCTTCCACGCCGATGCGCGCATCGAGCGGCAAGCGCCCCAGCAGCGCAACGCCGACCTCACGCGCCAAACGCTCGCCGCCGCCCTCGCCGAATATCGCATCTTCGTGCCCGCAAGCCGAACACACGTGCGTGGCCATGTTCTCGACGATGCCCAGCACCGGCACCGACACCTTCTCGAACATCTTGAGACCCTTGCGCGCGTCGGCCACCGCAATCTGCTGCGGCGTCGTGACGATCACCGCACCGGCCACCGGCACGCGCTGCGCCAGCGTCAGTTGCAGATCGCCGGTGCCGGGCGGCAGGTCGATCACAAGATAATCCAGTTCACCCCACAGCGTTTCGTTCAGCAATTGCGTGAGCGCCTGCGTCACCATCGGGCCGCGCCACACGGCGGGCTGATCCGGGTCGATCAGCAGGCCAATCGACATCACCTTCACGCCATGCGCCTGCAACGGTTCGATGTGCTTGCCATCCACGGTGGCGGGCCGCTGACCGGCAAGGCCCATCATCAATGGCTGACTGGGGCCGTAAATGTCGGCGTCGAGCAACCCCACGCGCGCACCGGCGGCAGCCCAGGCCAGCGCCATATTGGCCGCCACGGTGGACTTGCCCACGCCGCCCTTGGCCGAACCCACCGCGATGATGTTTTCGATGCCGGGCAGCGGCTTCAACGGCTTCTGCACCGCATGAGCGCGAATTGCACTGACAACGTTCAGACTCAACCGATCCGGCAGGCCGCGACTGCGCAGTTGCGCGCTGAAGCGCTCGGCCAACTCCACCGCATAGCCGCCCACAGGCACGGGAAGGCGGATATCCACGCGCAGAGCGCCATCGGAGGCGAGCGTAACGTCTTGAATTGCCGCAAGCTCCGCAAGGCTGCGGTTGATCCACGGATCGACCCAGGCGTTCAGCGCCTGTTTGGCGGCCTCAACGGCCGTGGCCGGATTTTCAGGTTGCATAAGCGTTCCGTAGCGGAAAATGGCCGCAGATTCTAGAAAACTGCAAGCAAAGTGTCATGGACCGCTTGTGGCATAATCGCCTGTCTTCGAGTGGCGCATGAAAGTACCTGCCGTCTAATGAGTTTTTTCGCCAATCTGCGCGCCGACCGGCTGATCGTCCAGATCAAGTCGGCCCATGAGCCGCTGGGGGCCGAGACCCTCAAGGCCATCGAAAAATTGAAAGGGCTGGGCCCCGGCGCCATCGAACCCACCATCCAGGCGCTGGCCGATGCCGACAAGAACGCCACCGTGGCGCTGGTGGACGTGCTGTCCACGCTGCTGTCGAACAAGACCTTCCCGCAGTTTCTGAAGGGCTTGGTGGAGGGCGGGCCGCGCATTTCGGCCGGCATCGCCTGGGCGCTGACCAGCAACCGCAACTACTCCCCGCAATTGCTGCTCAATGCGCTGCAAACCAACGGCGTGTCGAAGCACACGATGCTGGAGGTGATCCACGCGCACCGCGACCGCCTCAGCGCACGCGAACTGTTGCAGGCGGCCTATGCGCAGGAGCCCAGCGAAAAGGCGGCGCTGTTTCGCATCGTCGGGGAAACGATCACAGCCGATTCGATTGAAGAGCTGACCAGTCGCCTCGATGGCAAAGACCCCATCGCGCGGATGCACATCATCAACATCCTCTCGCGCTTCAGTTCCCCGCAGATCAAGCGCCTGTTGATGCCGCAGCTGAAAGACCCGAACCGGATGATCCGCTCGGTGACGCTGGCCGCGCTGTCGCGGATGGATGGTCCCATCGACGTCCCCGCCGTGTGCGATCTGCTGCGCGACACGGAAATCGAAGTGCAGAACCGCGCGGTGGACGTGCTGATCCGCGCCAATGACCCCGGCACGATTCAGCATCTGATCCGCGCGCTGAAAGATGAAAACGAATTCACGCGCCGCGCGGCGGTGGAAGTGCTGAACGAAATCGGCGACGCCAAGTCGGTGAAGTTTCTGCTCGCGGCAATCAAGGACGATGACTGGTGGGTGCGCAGCCGCGCCGGCGATGCACTCGGCAAGATCGGCGGCCCGAAGGTGATCGACGCGGTGCTGCATCTGGTGCGCGATCAGGACGAGAACATCCGCCGCGCCGCCATCGAGATATTGAACCAGACCAAGGACGAACGCGCCGTCGCGCACCTGATCGAAGCCACGAAAGACAAAGACTGGTGGGTGAGCGAACGCGCCGTGGATGCGCTGGCGGAAATCGGCAGCAGCAAGGCGCTGCCGCGCATCGCCGAAATGCTGCAAACCACGCCGCCGCGCTCGCTGCCGGTGGTGGTGCGCGCGCTCGGCAAGCTCGGCGATTACCGGCTGGTCGATCCGCTGCTGCAATTGCTGCAACGGCCGGAGAAGGAGATTCGCGTCGAAGCGATACGTTCGCTCGCCAAGCTCGCCGACGAACGCCGCGCCGAGCATGTGAAGCTGCAATTGCAGGCGTTGGCGCAAAACGCGGACCAGACCATTGCCGAAGCGGCAAGCTCCGCGCTGAAGGAATTGCGGCTGCGTCTGTCGGGCACGGCCACATTGCCGGGCGTCGGCGGCAGCGGCCGGCATCACACCTCCACGATGATTTCAGCCGCCGGGCTGCAAGATGCCGGCGACATGATCCGTTCGGTGCCGATGGAAGAAGGCGAACTGCAACCGATGCTGCGTCAGGTGGAGCAATCCTTCGCCGCAAAGCTCGACATCGGCAACCTGCGCGCCGGCGACATGATCGAGGGGCGCTACAAATTCATCGAACGCATCGGCAAGGGCGCTTTCGGCACCGTGCTGTTGATGGAAGACACCGTCGTTGATGATCGCCTCGTGCTGAAGTTCCTGAACCCCAACATCTCCGAAGACGAGGAGATGATGAAGCGCTTCGTGCACGAACTGCGTTACTCGCGAAAGATCACGCACGAAAACGTGATCCGCATCTACGACTTCCTGCACATTCAGGGCAACTACGCCATCTCGATGGAGTATTTCCCCTCGCATACGCTGGGCATGGAAATCGTCGATGAACAGCCGCTGGAGGTGAAGAAAGCCGCCAAGTTCGGCATCGACATCTGCACCGGCATGGCCGCAGCGCATCAGGTGGGCATCATTCACCGCGATCTGAAGCCCGCCAACGTGCTGATCGACAAGGCCGGGCTGCTGAAGATCGTGGATTTCGGCGTGGCCGCCGCGCACCGCGAAGGCGAAACACAACTCACGAAAACCGGCTTCGTGATCGGCTCGCCCAAGTACATGGCCCCGGAGCAGATTCTGGGCCGCAAGGTGGATGAGCGCGCCGACATCTACGCCACCGGCGTGATTCTCTACGAAATCTTCACCGGCGTGCCGCCCTACGCCAAGGGCGATCACATGGCGGTGATGTACCAGCACGTGCAGGGCAAGGCCCGGCCGCCGCAGGAGGTGAACCCCCATCTGCCGCCGGGTCTGAGCGAATTGATCATGAAGGCGATGGCGGTGGACAAGAACAAGCGCTTCCAGAGCATGGAAGACCTGCGCGCGGCGCTGCAACGCTACGCCTGAGCGGGCTAGAATCGGCTCATGGCTCGCATCGACGCCTTTCTCAAGCTGGGCACGCAGCAGGGCTGCTCGGACATTCACCTCGCCGTCGGCGTGCCGCCGATGCTGCGCATGTACGGTGATCTGCTCCCGATCAAATTCCGCGACCTGCGCGACACCGAGCTTGAAAGCTTGCTGCTGGAAATTCTCACGCCCTCGCAGCGCACGAATTTTGCCGCCGGAAGAGATGTGGATTTTTCCTACGTCTCCACCGATGGCGGGCGCTTTCGCGTGAACGTGTTTCGCAAGGACGCCGGCGTCGGCGCGGTGTTTCGCGCCATTCCCACCGCGATTCCCAGTGTAGACAAACTCGGGTTGCCGCCGGTGGTGAAGAAGCTGTGCGACTACCACCAGGGCATGATTCTGGTCACCGGCTCCACCGGCTCGGGCAAGTCCACGACGCTGGCCGCGATGATCGACCTGCTGAACAGCACGCGCAAACTGAACATCATCAGCCTCGAAGACCCCATCGAGTTCGTTCACCAGAGCCGCCACAGCCAGATCGTGCAGCGCGAACTGGGCACGCATCTGCCCTCCTTCGCCGAAGGCGTGCGCGCGGCGATGCGCGAAGACCCCGACGTGATCATGGTCGGCGAATTGCGCGATGCCGAAACGATTTCGATGGCGATGACCGCCGCCGAAACCGGCCATCTGGTGTTCGGTACGCTGCACACCTCGTCGGCGGCCAAGACCATCGACCGGATCATCGATGTCTTTCCGGGCGACGAAAAAGAGATGATCCGCGCCATGCTGTCCGAATCACTGCAAGGCGTGGTCTCGCAGACGCTGTGCAAGACCCGGGACGGCCAGGGCCGCGTGGCGGCGCACGAGATCATGCTCGGCACGACCGCGATCCGCAACCTGATCCGCGAAGGCAAGGTCGCGCAGATGTACTCGACGATCCAGACCGGCCAGGGCGCGGGCATGCAGACGCTCGACCAGGCGCTCGCGGAACTGGTGCGGCGCCGGGTCATTGCGCCGGCGGAGGCGCGCGGCAAGGCGAAGATGCCCGAAAACTTTGCGCGCTGAACCGGCGCGCGGCGGGCGCCGGTCTCAGCCGGCGGCCTTCACCTTCAACCGCCACGCATGGAGCAGCGGCTCGGTGTAGCCGCTGGGCTGCTCGATGCCCTTGAACACCAGGTCCCGAGCCGCCTTGTAGGCAAACGAAGTGTCGAAGTTCCCGGCCATGTTCTTGTACAGCGGATCGCCCGCGTTCTGCCGGTCGACCACCGCCGCCATGCGACGGAAAGTCTCATCGACCTGCGCCTTGGTCACCACACCGTGCAGCAGCCAGTTGGCGATGTGCTGGCTGCTGATGCGCAGCGTCGCGCGGTCTTCCATCAGGCCGACGTTGTGGATGTCGGGCACCTTCGAGCAGCCCACGCCCTGGTCGATCCAGCGCACCACGTAGCCGAGGATGCCCTGCACGTTGTTGTCGAGCTCCTGCTGGCGCTCGGCCGCGCTCCAGTTCGCCGACGGCGCGACCGGCACTTTCAGCAGGTCGTTCAGGATGGCGTCGCGCTCGGCGTCGGCGTCGATTTTTTCGAGCTGCTGCTGCACCTGCGCCACGCTGACCTGGTGGTAGTGCAGCGCGTGCAGCGTCGCAGCGGTCGGCGACGGCACCCAGGCTGTGTTGGCGCCGGCCTTCGGGTGGCCGATCTTCTGCTCCAGCATCGCGGCCATCAGGTCGGGCATGGCCCACATGCCCTTGCCGATCTGCGCCTTGCCGCGCAGGCCGCACGAGAGGCCGACCAGCACGTTGTTCTTCTCGTAAGCTTGGATCCAAGGCGTGGTCTTCATGTCGCCCTTGCGCAGCATCGGCCCGGCGCGCATCGCGGTGTGCATCTCGTCGCCGGTGCGGTCGAGGAAGCCGGTGTTGATGAAGGCCACGCGCGCGGCAGCCTCGGCGATGCAGGCTTTGAGGTTCACGCTGGTGCGGCGCTCCTCGTCCATGATGCCGAGCTTGACGGTGTTCGCGCTCAGGCCGAGCATTTTTTCGACCGCGCCGAACAGCGCGCTCGCGAACGCCACTTCGGCCGGGCCGTGCATCTTGGGCTTGACGATGTAGATGCTGCCGGCGCGCGAGTTGCCCTTGCGCTTCAAGTCGACGGTGGCGATGGTCGTGGTGATGACCGCGTCGAGGATGCCTTCGGGAATCTCCCTGCCGTTGCCGTAGAGGATCGCCGGATTCGTCATCAGGTGGCCGACGTTGCGCACGAACATCAGCGAGCGGCCATGCAGCTTGACCGGCTTGCCGTCGGCGCCGGTGTATTCGCGGTCGGGATTGAGGCCGCGCGTGAAGGTCTTGCCGCCCTTGGCGACTTCCTCGGTCAGCGTGCCTTGCAGGATGCCGAGCCAGTTCGCGTAGGCGAGCACCTTGTCCTGCGCATCGACCACCGCGACCGAGTCCTCGAGGTCGAGGATGGTCGACAGCGCCGCTTCGAGCACCACGTCGCTGACGCCGGCGGCGTCGCTTTTGCCGATCGGCGTCGCGCGGTCGATTCGGATGTCGATGTGGATGCCGTTGTGCTTGAGCAGCACCGAGGACGGCGCCTTGGCCTCGCCCTGGTAGCCGATGAATTGCGCCGGGTCTTGCAAAGCGGTGGTCTTGCCGCCCTTGAGCGTGACGGCCAGCGCGCCGTTCTTGACCGCGTAGCCGGTCGAATCGACGTGCGAGCCTTTTTTCAGCGGCGCCGTGCGGTCGAGCACGTAACGCGCCCATTCGATGACCTTGGCGCCGCGCCGGGGGTTGTAACCGGTGCCTTTTTCGAGCCCTGGGGTTTCGGCGATCACGTCGGTGCCGTAGAGCGCGTCATAGAGCGAGCCCCAGCGCGCGTTCGCGGCGTTGAGCGCGTAGCGGGCGTTGAGGATCGGCACCACGAGCTGCGGGCCGGCTTGCAGCGCGAGCTCGGCATCGACGTTGGCGGTGGTCGCGCGTACGCCCTTGGGCTGCGGCAGCAGGTAGCCGATTTTTTCGAGGAAGGCGCGGTAAGCCGGCATGTCGGCGATCGGGCCGGGGTGCGCTTCGTGCCACTGGTCCATCTCGGCCTGGAGGCGGTCGCGCTCGGCCAGCAGCGCGATGTTCTTGGGCGCGAATTCGCTGACGATGGCGTCGAAGCCGCGCCAGAAATCGGCGCTCGCGACGCCGGTGGCGGGCAGCATCGTGTCTTCGATGAAGCGGTAAAGCTCGGTGGCGACCTGAAGGCCGTGGACTTGGGTGCGGGCGGTCAT
>JAITMN010000043.1 GCA_031277355.1 Nevskiaceae bacterium
GAAGTTCGGCAGACCGGCATGATTCTGGCGATCGAGATGGTGAAAAATCGCGCCACGCGCACGGCCTTTGATGCACGCGAACGGCGCGGTCTTGCCGTGTACCGCGCGGCGCTGGAACGCGGCGTGCTGCTGCGGCCCGTTGGCGATGTGGTGTACTGGATGCCGCCGTACGTGATCACGCCGGAGCAGATCGCGTTGCTGGGCCGCGTGACCGCCGAAGCCATCGAGGTGGCCACATGCGATTGACGCGCGTGCATGTGGCGGAGTTGCCTTCGGGCAGCGCAGTGATCGCACTGCCCGATGCAGCGGCAAGGCATGTGGCGCGCGTGCTGCGCCTGACCGCCGGCGATGCGCTGCGCGTGTTCGACGGATGCGGCAATGAGTTTGATGCAACCCTCACCACGGTGATGCGTGATCGCGTGGAAGTGCGCATCGACGATGCCGTGCCCAACCGCGCCGAATCGCCGCTGCGCATCACGCTGCTGCAAGGCGTGGCGCGTGGCGACAAGATGGACCTGATCTTGCAGAAGGCAACCGAGCTTGGCGTCACCGCGATCCGCCCGCTGCTGAGCGTACGCAGCACGGTGAAGCTCGACGCCGCAGGCATCGCCAAGCGTCACGCGCATTGGGAAGGCGTGATCGCATCGAGCTGCGAGCAATGCGGCCGCGCCACGTTGCCCTCGCTTGCGCCCACTGAATCGCTGGCGTCAGTGCTTGCTTCGAGCACGGCAGAACTGCGGCTGCTGCTTGAACCCACACAAACCGCGGCAAGTCTGCCCGCGTTACTCGAAACCCACGCCGCTGCCGCGCGCCAGGGCGTGCAACTGCTGATCGGCCCGGAAGGCGGCTTCGACGATGCGGAGATCAAACAGGCGCTGGCAGCGGGCTTTGCAAGCTGCCAACTCGGCCCGCGCGTGCTGCGCACGGAAACGGCCGGTCTTGCCGCCATCGCGGCGTTGCAGGTGTTGGCGGGAGATTGGCGGTAAACACCCGCTCCATCGACGATCACTCCGCGCGCGCCGCTCCCATCGCCTTGCTCACCATCTGCCCCAACCGTTCCAGATCAGGCACCAGCGGCGAATCATTCAGCATGTGCAAGCGGCAGATCACCGGACTGTCTTCCGGAAACTGCCGCGAGGCGTCGAGCTTGACGATCTCGGGCGTCACGCGCAGCAACTGCGGAAAACCCTGCGACAGCACCGCCAGATAGCCGCCGGCTTGCGATAGCGACGCCACGTTCAGGATCACGATGCGCGAACGCGCCGTGGGCGCGCTGACCGCTCCACCCGCAGCGCCTTCAAACGACACCAGCGGCACTTTGCGGCCGTTCCAGTTGATCATGCCCAGGTGCCAGGGCGGCGCATCCGCCACCGTTTGCGGCGCCTGGTACGCAATCACTTCGGCCACGCAGCCGCGCGGCACCAGCAGGCGCTCGGAATCCAGCGGCGCCAGCAACGCATACAGTTCAGACGGACGCTGCTGACTCACGCGGTATGCACTCGCGCCCGGTGTTCGAGCTGCGCCGCAATGGCGGCGAGCAACTGGCTCTCGTGATACGGCTTGCCGATGTAAGCATTCACGCCCAGTTCGATTGCGCGCGCACGATGCTTCTCGCCCACGCGCGAGGTCACCATGATGATGGGCACATTCTTCAACTGCGGCGTGGCGCGCACATACTCGGCCACTTCGTAGCCATCCATGCGCGGCATCTCCACGTCGAGCAGCATCACATCGGGAATCTGCTCCTCCATCACCGCCACGGCTTCCACGCCATCGCGCGCGGTGAGCACGCGCATGCCATTGCGTTCCAGCAAGCGCTGCGTAACGCGGCGCACCGTGATCGAATCATCCACGACCAGCGCAACGGTGCGGCGATCCGCCTGCTCGCGCGGCGCGGCCACACTGGCCGCACGGCCACGCCAACCGGCGCGCACCAGCGCACCGATGTCCAGAATCACGACGATGCGGCCATCGCCGAGCATCGTTGCGCCGGAGATGCCGCGAATACGCGATATCTGCGGCCCCACGGGCTTCACGACGATCTCGCGATTGCCCATCAGTTCATCGGTCACCAAACCGGTGGACAACTCACCGGCGCGCACCAGCACCACCGGCAACGTGACCGCTTGATCGGCCAGCGCACCGGCCTCCAGACCCACGAAACCGGCCAGATGCTGGAAGCGATACTTGTGACCGCCATAGCTGTAGGACGCCGTATCGCTGGCCAGATGCCGCACCACTTCCTCGCGCGGCACACGCACCACGCCTTCGACGGAGGGCAGTGGCAGCGCATAGAACTCATCGGCAACCCGCACGATCAGGGCCTGACTCACCGCCAGCGTGAACGGCAGGTGGATCGTGATGCGCGAACCCTGACCCGCCTGCGTGTGCATATGCAGCGCACCGCCGAGCTTCTTGACTTCGGTGGACACCACATCCATGCCCACGCCACGCCCGGCCGTCTGCGTCACACTCTCGGCGGTGGAGAAGCCCGGCTCCAGCACCAACTGCATCGTTTCCTGATCGGTGAGTGTTTGATCGGCGCTGATCAGACCCGTGGCCACCGCCTTGCTGCGAATCGCAGGCAGATTCATCCCCGCGCCATCATCACCGACTTCGACGATCACTTCGGCGCCCTCGCGGCGCAGCGTCAATTGAATCTGACCCACCGGATTCTTGCCGGCCTCGCGGCGCACATCCTGCGATTCGATGCCATGCACAACCGCATTGCGCAGCAGATGCTCGAACGGCGGCAGCATCTGTTCCAGCACTTGACGATCCAGTTCACCGGCCGCGCCGGTAACGATCAACTCCGCCTGCTTGCCGGTATCGGCCGCCGCCTGCCGCACGATGCGCGCCAGACGCGGGATATGACGCTGGAACGACACCATGCGCGTGCGCATCAAACCATGTTGCAACTCGGTGATCGTGCGGCCCTGTTGTTGCAACAGGCCCTGCGTATCCCGCATCAGCGTTTCGAGCAACTGCTGAATACTGCCCACGTCGCCGGATGTTTCGGCCAGCGCGCGCGAGAATTGCTGTATCGAGGAATAGCGGTCCAGTTCCAGCGGATCAAACTCGGTGCGGGGACCAGACTCGATTTCGTGCCGATGCAAAATCTGCGCTTCGGTTTCGATATCCAGTTTGCTCAACTGCTCTTTCAGGCGCGTGACGGTGCGCGACAACTCCGACAGATTGAAGTCGATCGAACTCAATTGCTGCTCGACACGCGAACGGCCGATGCTGGCCTCGCCGGCCAGATTCAGCAATTGCGTCAGCAGTTCGGCGTCCACGCGCGTCATTTCGGTGCGCTCGGCCGGCGGCGTGGGTTCGCGGCGTGGCGGCGCGGCGGGTTTGGGCGGCAGACGCGCGTAGGCCGCCGCGCGTTGCGGCGCAAGCACCAGCGTTGGCGCAGCCGGTCGCGGCCCGACGGTTATCGTCGGCGGCGGAATCACCGTGACCGCAGGCGGCGCGGCTTCGACGATGGGCGTCTCGGGCGCAGGTTCAACCTCCGGCGCAGGCTCCACCACTACCGGCGATGACGATGACGCGGCCTGCGCTTCAGCTTCAGCTTCCGCTTCAGGCACAGCAACGGGCGCGGCTTCGACTTCAACTTCCGCCACGACCACCGCATCGCCAATCAACGCGCGCACCTGCTCAAGCAACGCCGTGGCCGGCGCAATCGGCGCGCCGCGCGCCAACAGATCGCGCATCTGACTCAATTGATCCAGCGCACGCTGCAATGTCTCGCGCACCGCCGCGCTTGGCGTCACATGCCCCTCTTCGACGCCAATGATCAGCGATTCGAGTTCATGCGACAGATCACCCATCGCGCCAACGCCCGCCATTCGCGCGCCGCCCTTCAAGGTATGCAGCGGACGCTTCAGCGCGGCAAATTCCTCACGGCTCGGCTCATTGAGGCTGATGCTCTGGAAACACGACTGCGCGGCCTCCAGCAGTTCGGTGGCCTCATCGCTGAACACCGACGCCACATCGGGGTCGTAGTCGCGGGCAACCGGCGCGGGCATCATCGGCTCGGGCGCGGTGGCCGGCGCCGAAGCGATGCGCTGATCCAGCGCCGCCTCCGCCGCAGCAATGCGCGCCAACAACGCCGGATGCGAGGAGAACAAACCCGAACTCTCGCCCATGTTGAGGCTGACCTGCTCCATCGCCGCCATGCCGTTTTCAAGCAGCGTGAGCTCTTCGGTGGTCAACCCGATGCCCGAGTCGAAAGACTTGCGCAGCCATTGATTCAGCGCCTCGGCCACGCGAATGCCGTGACGGGCCTGCGCCATCCGCGAACTGCCGGCCAGCGTATGACAGGCGCGATACACCGGCTCGGGAATCTCATGCGGACCCGGAAAGCCCAGCGACCGCTGAGCCCAATCGCGAATCGTCTCGACATGGCTGGCCGTTTCGCGCGTGTAGATGTCGCGCAGCACCGAATCGGTCTGCGTGGCCGATGCCGATACCGCCGGCAGCGCGGGCTGCGTTGACGTGTCGGCAAGGGCAAGCCCCTCCAGCGTGCGGCCTGAAGCCAGCGCATGAGCCTGCGCGGCGATTGTTCTGGCCTCCACCGACAACGGCGCGCCGGTTTCCAGATTCGCCACCAACTGCGGCAGCACCGTGATCGCGCCGCGCAGCAACGTCAACACCGCCGGCGAACGCGCGACGGTGCGATCGAGCAGGCGATTCAGCAAATTCTCGATGGCCCAGGCAAAGTCGGCCAACTGGCTCGCGCCGACGACGCGACCACTGCCCTTCAATGTATGGAAGGCGCGGCGCGCGGTGGTCAAATCCGCTTCGGCCTGCGCATCGTGATCCCACAGCGGCAGGTGCCGCGCGATACGCGCAACTTCTTCTCTGGTCTCTTCGAGAAACAGTTTCGCCAATTCCGGATCAGCCGCCGGCATGGGCGCTACCGGCATGACCGATACCGGCGCCGACGCCGCTTCAAGCTGCGTGCGCGCAGATTCCGCATCTTCACGCGACAGCGCATCGGCCAGTGCGTTCAGCGCCGCCACGCGCGCAGTGATGCCGCTTGCCGGCGCGCGCTGCGATTCGACTTCGGCGGCCGTCAGCAACGCTTCCGCGTTGTCGAGCAGCGCCCAGGGATCAGCGCCACCGGCTTGCAACGTCTCCAGATAGTATTCAAGGCTGACGACCGCATCGGCAACGCGATCCAGCGCAGGCGGGGCAAGATTGGACCCGCCGGGCCGTATCACGTCGCGCAGACGCCGCGCGATGCCTTCCACCAGCGTCACCGCACGCGCGCGTTCCAGCATCGACAAACCGGCCTGCATGCCGCGCATCAAATCCCGCCAGCTGTCGAAGGCAGCGGCCTCCAGCGTGCCGGCAATGCTCTGCGCAACGTATTCCTTCACGCGCGCCAGATTGATCAGACATTCACGCAGCACCGCCGATTGCACGGGCAGAAAATCGCTGTCCTGCGTGCCCGGCCGGACGTGCCGCGAACGCGGCAGGATCACGTCGATCAGTTCTTCGTCGAGACGATCTTCCACGCGAATCAGCGCGGCGGCGATATCCACCAGCACCGAATCGGCGGGCCGCTCGGGCGAGGCCACCAGCGCTTCGAGCTTGCGGATTTCTTCCTGCACGCGGGTGCGCTGTTCGCCCAGACCCAGCACGCCCAGCGTGTCGCCGATCTTGCGCAGCAGATCGATCTGCGCGCCCAGTTCATCGGGCACCGCATCTCCGCGACGCACATAGATGTCGAGCACATCCTTGACCTTCGACAAATCCTCGCGGATCGCCGCAGCCACCGTGTGCATCAACTTCACCGATGGCGCGGACAGATTCTCGCGCTCCTGCTCGATGTCTTCATCCACCGGCAGCCGTTCGGCCAGACGGAACGAAGCGCGCACGGCCTGCACGCGCGGCCCGCTCGAAGTTGAGCGCGCGACGTAGTAGAGCAGATTGTTCAGCAGTTCCGTGGGCGCAGTCTGTGCATAGCGGTGCTCGCCATCGCGAAACAGCCGCAGCATTTCCCGATCGGCAAGACCCAGCAAGCGTTTGACCGAAACGCTGCCGGCAAGACCGCCATCGTGCAGCGCTTCGAGTATTGCGCCAACCACCCACCACAACTGGAACAAGGGCTGCGTCGTGGCCATGCGTTCCAGCCGCGTTGCCACATCGGTCAGCGTTTGCAGATGCTGCTCGATCCGCTCGCCGCGAATCCAGCCGATCAACGCCATCTGATAACGCTCGCGCGAGGCGCGCGCGCGCTGCTCCACCGACAGCCCTTCCTCATCCTTCTCCGGCGGCTGCGGCGCAGCCGGTTCGTCGGAACTCAGGTTCAGCAGCAGCAGCGTGCCTTCAGACAACAGCGCACTGCCGCGTACCGCGCGCAGATCGTTCAGCAGCGGCAACAACGCCAGCGCCAGATCGCGGCCTCCGGTCAGCACGCGCTCCAGATAGGAGGGCAACTGCACCATTGCGCGCATCAGCGCGTCGAGCACTTCGGTCTGATTTTTTTGATCCTCGCCGAGCGATTGCAGGTAACGCACGACCAGAACCATCTCTTCGGCCAGCAATGCCGCGCCGTGAATCTCCATCACGCGCAGCGCGCCATCCACCGAATGCAGTTCCTCGGCGCAGCGCTGCAACCAGCGCGGATCGTCCTGATGATCGGCGAAGGACTCCAGCGCCGTGCGCGCCTCGGCCAGCGAAGCGATCACTTCACGCGCCGCTGCATCCAGCGTCTGGCTGGCGATGGGCGCAGACTCGGTCAGTACCGAGTCATTCATGCTGACTTCCCGCATCAACGGTCGCAGCGCCAACCTCCGGCAAGCGGAACCCGGCCACCGAACGACGCAGCCCCGCCGACAACTGCGCCAGCTTCGCGATGGCCTCCGACGTATTGCTGGTGGCTTCGGCGTTCTGCGAACTGATCTCGCGCAGCACCTGCATGTTGCGCGCAATGCTCTGACCCGATTGCGACTGACTGCGGGCGCTTGCCGAAATGTTGTTCACCAGATTGGCGATCTGGTTCGACACCTGTTCGATTTCTTCCAGCGCGCTGCCCGCGTTCTCGGCCAACTGCGCACCGCCCACCACGTCGGTGGTGCTGCGCTCCATCGACACCACCGCACCGCTGGTATCGGCCTGAATCGTGCGCACCAGCCCCTCGATCTGCTTGGTTGCAATCGCGGCGCGTTCGGCCAGGCGCTGCACCTCATCGGCCACCACCGCAAAACCACGGCCGGCCTCACCGGCCATAGACGCCTGTATCGACGCGTTCAGCGCCAGGATGCTGGTCTGCTCGGCCAGATCGCTGATCAGTTCGACGATGTTGCCGATTTCCTGCGAGCTTTCGCCCAGACGCTTGATGCGTTTGGAGGTGTCCTGAATCGTCTCGCGTATCGTGTTCATGCCGTCGATCGTGCGGCGCACCGCATCGCCGCCCTTGTGCGCGATCTCCACCGAGTAGCGCGCCACGTCGGCGGCGCGCTCGGCATTGCCCGACACTTCTTCGATGGACCCGGCCATCGTGCCAATCGACTCGCTGGCCGCGCCGATCTGCCGCGACTGCGCGGTGGAGGATCGCTCCAGATGCTTGGCCACCGCCTGCGTCTGCCGCGTTGCCGCGTCGAGTTGAATGGCCGAATCGTTGATCGTCGTGACCAGACTGCGCAGGCTCTCCACCGCCATGTTCACCGAGTCGGCAATCGCGCCGGTGATGTCTTCGGTAACGGTGGCGTTGGCGGTCAGATCGCCCTGCCCCAACCCTGCAATCTCATCGAGCAGACGCAAAATGGCCTGCTGATTGCGTTCATTCTCATTGCGCTGCGCCTTCACCATGTAGCGCTGCGCGCTGGCCTCGTCGCTGCTGGCCTTCAGCAATTGATACAGCATCAGCAACGGCAGCAGCGCAAGCACCGCCACCGCGCCGCCGATCAGACTGTTGCGCCCACCGCCGCCGAACGCAGCCAGCCCCGCGCCGGCCAGGATCAACACGCCTGCAACGCCGATGTACAGCAGACTACGCGATTGAATGGACTGTTCAGACGGCGGCATCGAGGAACCTCTGATTTTCGACCAACATGCGCGGACTCAACACCGGCCAGATTTGCGTTCCGCGAAGGAACGCGCCGGCCAGAAAAGGTTGGCTGCGTATGCTCGTTGGCGGCACATTGCCGCTGAATTCACTATCCGCGAAATGGCGGAAACCCTGCACCTCATCGACCATCAGGCCGGCAGGCACATCACGATGATTGACGACCAGCACCCGCGTGGAGCGCGTCAGCGGCGTGACGCCGCCGCCGAGAAATTGCCGCAGGTCGATCACCGGCAGCAACATGCCGCGCAGATTCGCCAAACCCTTGATCCAGCGCTTGGCTCCGGGCACGCGCGTCAACTGGCCCGGATACAGCATCACTTCGTGCGTCTCGTCGCGCGCAACCAGATAAAGATCACCGGCCATGCGCCAGGCGATACCCACCCACTCGCGCTCCGGGCCGGTCTGCTCGACAGGCGCAGACGAGGCAGCCTCGCGGCCACGGCGATCCAGCGCAACGAGCAGATCAAAGGGCTCACTCTGCAATGCGCGGATTTGCGACTCCTGATCATCCAATGGTGCGTCCTCCGAACTCACGCGCTCAGCGCGGCTTGAGCCTTGCGCACCAAACTCTCCGATGACACCGGCTTGACCAGATAGTCCACCGCGCCCTGACGCAGACCCCAGATGCGATCGGTTTCCTGACCCTTGGAGCTCACCATCACGATGGGGATGCTGCGCGTGTCCGGATCGTTGAGCAGCGCGCGCGTGGCCTGATAACCGTTCATCCCCGGCATCACGATATCCATGAAGATCAGGTCCGGATGTATCTGGCGCGCAAGCCGGATGCCATCCTGCCCGTTGCCCGCGACCGCGATCTGATAGCCGCTTCGCTCCAGCGCAGATTTCATCACATGCACTTCGGTGGGCGAATCATCGACGATCAGAATCAGGGCCACGGTTCATCTCCCGATGTGCGTCTCGATGACGCCCAGCAGTTCGTCTTTCGTGAACGGTTTGGTCAGATAGTGTTCCGAACCGACGATGCGGCCGCGCGCACGGTCGAACAGCCCATCCTTGGAAGACAACATGATGACCGGCGTGTTGCGAAACACCTTGTTGTGCTTGATCAGCGCGCAGGTCTGATAGCCGTCGAGGCGCGGCATCATGATGTCGACGAAGACGATGTCGGGCTGATGGTCGGCAATCTTCGCCAGTGCGTCAAAACCGTCGATCGCGGTGAATACCTCGCAGCCCTCTTTGGCGAGCAATGTTTCCGCAGTGCGGCGAATGGTCTTGCTGTCATCAATAACGAGCACCTTCAGGCCCTTGAGGCCGGCACTCTCGTCGGTCGCAGTCACAACACTCCCCGCTTCGTTCATGGCGCTGAAAAACGTGCAATCTTTTAACATACCGGCCTGCCCTTCGCCCAGCGATGCGGTGGGCATGCGCAGTGTAGGGCGCAACGCTGCGCTAACATGGCGCTTTGAACTTAAGCCACATTCTTGGAGATGTAACGATGACGCCGCGCCAACGAATGGCGGTCGTGATGGACCCAATTGATAAGATTAATTACGCCAAGGACACCACTTTGGCAATGTTGCTTGCAGCGCAGACGCGCGGATACGAGCTGCTGTACCTCACGCAATCGGATTTATACCTGCGCGATGGCGTTGCCCGTGGCCGCGTGCGGCCACTGTCGGTAAAAGCAGACGCATCGAAATGGTTCTCATTGGGCGAATCGGCGGATATCGCGCTGGGCGATGTGGATGCGCTGTTGATGCGCAAAGACCCGCCCTTCGACATGGAATTCATTTACACCACTTATATTCTGGAGCGCGCCGAAGCTGCCGGGTGTCTCGTGGTGAACCGCCCGCAGGGTCTGCGCGACATGAACGAGAAGGTCTATACGGCCTGGTTCCCCGAATGTTGCGCGGCCACGCTGATCACCCGCAGCATGAGCGCGATGGCCGCTTTTGCCGCTGAACATGGGCGCGTGGTCGTCAAGCCGCTGCATGGCATGGGCGGGCGTTCGATCTTCGTCGTGGACCCCGCCGACAAGAACATGCAGGTGGTGTTTGAAACGCTCACCGACTACGGCAACAACTTCGCCATCGTGCAGCGCTACCTGCCGGAAATCGTCACCGGCGGGGATTCGCGGGTGCTGGTGATCGACGGCAAACCGGCCCCGTTCGCGCTGGCGCGCATGCCTTCGGCCACCGACAACCGGGGGAACCTCGCCGCCGGAGCCACCGGCGTGGTGCGTCCGCTGAACGAGCGCGACCGCGAACTGGCGGCGCGAATCGGCCCCACGCTTGCCGAACGCGGCATGCTGTTCGTGGGCCTCGACGTGATCGGCGGCTTCGTCACCGAAATCAACGTCACGAGTCCCACCGGCGTGCGCGAAATCGACAAGCAGGCGGGCACCGATCTGGCCGGGGACTTCATCGACGCGGTGAGTCGCCATCTGGCCGCCCACCCACGATCCCCACGCAGGCCGTGACCGCCAGCGCGCTGCAACCGTCGAAGCACCCGGAAGCCCGCACCGCGCGGGACCGGGTCGCCACGATGCTGGTGCTGGCCGCGCTGCTGCATGGTCTTGTGATTCTGGGCATCACCTTCGCCCCGCTCGGCGGCGGCGACCGCGATCTGGACCAGGGCATCGAAGTGGTGCTGGTGTCGGATGAGCTTCCCGAATCGCGGCAGAACGATTCGGCGGTGTATCTGTCGCAGCGCACGCAGGTGGGTTCAGGCAACACCGACGAGCGCCTGCGCGCCCAGATGCCGCAGCCGGGGCAGGCGGGCAGTGAAGCGCCGGCCGCGCAGCAGGCCGCGAACCCGCTGGCGCCGCCGGAAGATCAGGTGCTGACCGCCAGCGCGGAGGATGGCGCGCGCCCGATCCCGCAGCCCGCCGCCACGGTCGACACGCCCGTCAGCGTCGCGCTCGCGGCCAGCCGCGCCACCGACGAGGCGTTGCGGCTGCGCGGCGAGCGCCGCGACGAGCTTTACGTCACCGCCGATACGCGCGCCTCGAAGCTTGCGCCCTACCTCGACGCCTGGCGGCGGCGCGTGGAGCGCATCGGCACGATCAACTACCCCCTGGCCGCGCAGCGTCAGGGCATGCAGGGCAACCCGGTGATCGAAGTGGCGCTGGCGCGGGACGGCTCCTTGCAGTCGGCGCAGATCATCCGCAGCAGCGGCCAGCCGGAAATCGACGCCGCCTCGCTGAACATCCTGCGCCTGGCCAGCCCCTTCGACCCCTTCCCCGACGATCTTTCGCGCGACTACCGCGTGCTGCGCTTTGCCTACGAATGGCAATTTCTCGGCGGACGCCCCTCGCAACCTTGAGACTCCGGCCCGCCGCCCCCATACTGCGATCCATGGCCGATTCAAGCAGCTTGACCAATCAGTTGCTCGTGGCGATGCCCGGATTCGACGATCCGAGCTTTGCGCAGACGGTAACGCTGATCTGCGAGCATGGAGCAAAAGGCGCGCTGGGCATTGTGCTGAACAAGCCGCTGCCGATGCGTTTATCCGAAGTGCTGGCGCAGTTGAAGCTGTCCACGCAGATCGAAGTGATCGCCGAACAGCCGGTGCTGCGCGGCGGCCCGGTGCATCCGGATCGCGGCTTCGTGCTGCATCGTCCCGGCGGCAACTGGGATTCCACGCACAAGATTTCCGACACCATCCAGGTCACCACCAGCCGCGACGTGCTGGCGGCGATTGCGCGCGGCGAAGGTCCGCAGGACGCCTTCATCGCGCTGGGCTATGCCGGCTGGGAGCCGGGGCAGTTGGAGAAGGAAATCCTCGACAATGCCTGGCTCACGCTGCCGGTGGATGAATCCATGCTGTTCAGCCTGCCCTACGAAAAGCGCTGGGAAGCGGCGTGGAAGATGCTGGGCATTGATGTGAACGCGGTCGCCACGAACGCCGGACATGCCTGAGACCAGCGCCCCGCGCGTTGTCCTTGCCTTCGACTTCGGACTCAAACGCATCGGCATCGCCTCCGGCGAGACGATGATCGGCACCTGCGCCCCGCGCGGCACCGTGGCGATGACCGCAGCCGGGCCGGAATGGCCTGCCATCGACCGCATCGTCCGCGATCTTGCGCCCAACCTGCTGCTGGTCGGCGCGCCGTACAACGACGACGGTTCCCCGGCGCGCATCGCACCGCAGGCCACGGCCTTTGCCGATGCGCTGTCGCAGCGCTACGGGTTGCCGGTGCAGCGCGTGGACGAGCGCTATTCCTCCACCACTGCCGAAAGCCGCCTGCGCGAGCAGCGCGCGTCGGGTGAGCGCCGCCGCGCCGTGCGCAAGGGCGATATCGACAGCGCGGCAGCGGCGGTGATCTTGGGCAGTTGGTTGGCGCAAAGCGGGCGCTGATCCGCAAAACAATATTAATTTGCGGATCATGATCCTCATTTTACGATTTGTTCCTGTGCTCGCAGAGGTCTGCATGAACCGCAAAATGCTTTCGCCCGCGCTGCTGACCGTCGGTGTTCTGCTCGGCGGTTGCACCGCAGGGTTGGATGCGAACGAGTCCGCCGTCCTTCAGGCGGTCGAAAAAGTCGTCGGTGATTACAAGACGCTGGCGACATGCTATTCGCTTGAGCCCGTCAGCTACCGTTTTCAGGAGACCTTGCAGGAAGTCTGGCTCAGTGAAGTCCAATCCGGCGCCAACGCTTTGAGAAAGATCAACCCTTCGGCCACCCTCATCGCCCGTTTCGCCTCTGCCGTCGAGCCTTCCCGATTACTGGACGAAAACATGCGCCTGTCGGAAGCCATTGCGCTTTGCCATGAACCACGGAACGAGGAATTGGTGATGAACTTTCAGCTCTTCGAGTTTCCGCGTCTGGACGAAGCGATAGACAAGGCCGTGGATCCGGGAGCGCAATAGACGCGGCGCAGGATGCGGCTCAATCA
>JAITMN010000092.1 GCA_031277355.1 Nevskiaceae bacterium
TAACGGCCAACGATATGGCGCGCATACGAGGCCACGGCAAAAGCGCAGATCACGACGATGATATGCAATACGGTCTTTGACGCCGCACCGCCGCCAAAGATGAACACGCCGGGGTTGATGGTCAAAAAACCTTTCACCCAAAAACCGCTGTACCCTTTGGTGCCGAACAGCAGATGCGGCAGCGACAGCTTGCCCCCGTTCACTGCTTTGTCTTTCGTGATGTCGTATTCGGGATAGACGGCGTTCAGCCTGCGGGCGCACGCAAAGCTCACCAACGCCGCCAGTGGCGCAAACACCCAGAGACACACACAGAAGGCGAGCCAACCCAGCAGACCGCGCCGCCCGCCATCCCGCGAGAAAGAATCCATGATCTGACTCATCGCAGAGGGTTCATCACTCTGCGCAGGAAACGATATCTCCCCGCTCTTCACGCCGGCCATGTAGGAAAAGGCTTCGACGATTGCGGCTTTTGTTTCGCCCTGACGCATGTAGGGTGCAAGCACATCATCGAGCGCACGTCTGGCGATCACATCCGGCAGATCGCCTTCAAGCCCGTAGCCCACCTCGAAGCGGGATTGACGATCTCCCATCGCGAGCACCAGCAGCAGGCCGTTGTCCCTTCCCGCCTGCCCCAACTGCCAAGTGCGAAACGCACGCTCGGCAAGCGATTCGATGGACTCATTTCCCAATGTATCGACCAGATAAACGGCGGGCCAGATATCGGCCTCCGTGCGAATGGCCTCAAACGCGCCGTTGATCTCCCGCACTTCGGCGGGCGTGAGTACGCCTGCGGAGTCCACGACGTTGGGGGTGAAGGCGGGGATTTCTGCGCCCACGGCAACGCCGGCCAGCGCGCAGAAAAACAGCGCAACGAATAACCGAATTCGCAATTTGAATTGAGTCATTACGGTCATGGGGTTATTTTGCACGAATGTCGGACGTTCAATATACCCCCCCTCCGCGACAGGTTCTGCTGTTCAGCGGCCACATGATCGACGCGCCGGATCGGGCCACGCCCCGGTTCCCGCCGGACAAGGCGCCCGTTGCCGCCGCCGCGATCGACGATGCGTTGAAGCAACTCGACGCCAACGAAAGCGATCTGGCCATTTGCAGCGGGGCCTGCGGCGGCGATCTGCTGTTCGCCGAAGCCTGTCTTGCGCGCGGGCTGCGGCTTGAGCTTTATCTTCCGTTCGAGGAGCCGGCGTTTCTCGCCGGCTCAGTGGACTTCGCCAAGGCCAATTGGCATGCGCGATATCTGGCCGTGCGATCACGCGCGAGGCTGCATGTGCTGCCTGCGGAACTCGGGCCGCTGCCGCCCGACGAAAACCCCTACGCGCGCACCAACCTGTGGATGCTGGATGCGGCTTTGCGTCTTGGCGCAGAGAAAATCGCCTTCATCTGCCTGTGGAATGGCCAAGGCGGCGATGCACCGGGCGGAACCGAGCACTTCATGAACGAAGCTTCGCGAAAGACGCAGCGAATCATCTGGCTGGATACGCGGCGGCTTTGGGGTTAGCTGGCGGCTTCAGGGTTTGAATACGGGGCAAATCATGGCGCACCCGCAAGAACAACAAACATCAAAGGGCATCAGCGAAGACTGGCTCGCCGTATGGCTTGGTCTCATCGTCATAGCCCTCGCGCTGCTGAGCTACGCCGGACCCAACCTGCTGGGCTGGGTGGTCACCACCCGCGTGTGGACCGACCCCACGCAAGCCTTGGCGCCCGCCGCAGCTTCATGGGCCGCGCTGGGCGGCTTCGGTTCGCTGATCATCACCTGGCTACTGCTGCTCATCGCGTTCACCGTTGGCGCGCGCTTTCTCAACGTCAACATCAAACGCTTCGCCACCGCGTTCACCGTGCTGTTCTGGCTCGCCTACGCCTGCTGGTTCATCGGCAGCCAAGCCCATCTGGCGGTGAACACGCCCGCCGATGCCGAGAAATTCGGCATCACCTGGTCGCTGAAACTCACCAGCGAAGGCGGCTACATTCTCGCGCTGCTGGCCGGGCTCATCATCGGCAACTTCCTGCCGCGCGTGGCGCATTGGCTGCGCGAAGCGATTCGACCGGAGCTATACATCAAGGCCGCCATCGTGATTCTCGGCGCATACCTCGCAGTGATGGCGGCAGGCCGCGCAAGCTTCGCCGCATCGCTGGTGCTGCGCGGCGTGGCGGCCATCGTCGAGGCTTACCTGATCTACTGGGCGGTGATCTACTTCATCGCACGCAAATGGTTCGGCTTCACGCGCGAATGGGCGGCGCCGCTGGCTTCGGGCATTTCAATCTGCGGCGTGGCGGCTGCGATCTCAACCGGCGGGGCGATCCGCGCAAGGCCGCTGGTGCCGGTGGTAGTGTCATCACTGGTGGTGGTGTTCGCGGTGGTGGAATTGCTGATCCTGCCCTTTCTCGCGCAAACCTTTCTGTGGCAACAACCGCTGGTGGCCGCGTCGTGGATGGGCCTTGCGATCAAGACCGATGGCGCGGCGGTGGCCGGCGGCGGCATCACCGAATCGCTGATTCTCGCCAAGGCCGCAGCCGAAGGCGTGCGCTACGAACCGGGCTGGATACTCGGCACCACCGCAACGATCAAAATCTTCATCGACGTATTCATCGGCATCTGGGCCTTCATCCTCGCCTTCATCTGGACGCGCCACGTCAACCCGCGCGAGCCGGACAAAGCCCGCACCGGCGAAATCTGGCTGCGCTTCCCCAAGTTCATCATTGGCTACGCGGTGAGCTTCGTGGCCGTGCTGCTGCTCGCGCTATCGGCCGATGCGCCATCGCTCACCAAACTGAGCGGCGTGATCGCCGAAGCCAATCACTTTCGCGTGATCTTCTTCCTGCTCACGTTCTTTTCCATCGGCGTGCTGTCGGATTTTCGCAAGCTGTGGAAAGAAGGTCTGGGCAAGCTCGCCGCTGTCTATGTGCTGAGCCTGTTCGGCTTCGTGATCTGGGTCGGACTGCTGATCTCGTGGATATTCTTCGCGGACGTGAAACCGCCACTGGCTTGAGACAAGAGCAAACCATGAACGACGATACGAGTCAAACCGAAGCACAGGTCCGCGCGGAATTGCACCAGCAGGCGCATGAACCGCTGCTGCCGATAGAAAAGAAGCTGAT
>JAITMN010000101.1 GCA_031277355.1 Nevskiaceae bacterium
GGATTGGAGGCTGCGTTGCTCATGGAAGATGCGCTCAGGCCGCCGCCGGTGCGGGGAACTTCGCCGCCAAGCCAATGCTGTCGATCACGCAATCGCCCAGCGCTGCACCGTTGGTGATCGCGTTGAACGCAAGCACCTTCATCTGCTCCTGGATGATGTCTACGCCGACGCTGTTGTCGGTGGCCGGACCCGTAACCACTGCCGGTTCCACGCCAAAGCGCTCGCGCAGCAGTTTCACGCCGCCCCACGCCGCCACCGGATCGTTCGCCGACAGCACCACGCTGGTCAGCGCGCCGCGAATGTCCTCGCAGTCGAGAATCGAATCCACGCCATAGGTGCCGATCAATCCATCGCCCAACTCGAACACGATCACATCGGGTTTGTGCGCGGCCAGTTCAGTGAGCATCGAGCGCGTCAGCGCGGGACCGGTCTTGCCGGTGGTTGTGACGACGCCCAGATCGGTGAAGATCATCGCGTTGCGCGCGCCGGAATCTTCCATCGCGAGGATGTCACGCCGCAGCGAAACGCCGGTGGCCTTGAACACGTCGACGATGAGACCGCGATGCCGCATCCGCGACACGATGGAGCACGCCGCAGCGGTCTTGCCCGCTTCCATGCAGGTGCCGGCCAGCGCCACCACCGGCACGCCCAGCGTGTTCAGCGTTGCGCCGAAGTCGAGCTTGCGCGAACCCACGCGCGCCGGCACGCCGATGCGTTCACCCAGATACGGGAATTGCAGCACCACGCCGAGCACGCGGCAATCAAAGGGCGTGCCCTTGTCGGGGTTCACCGAATCGCACACGCCCAGCACGCCGCCGATGTTCAGCATCTGGATGATGTCGCCCGCTGCGAGTTTCTCCGGCACATGACCGGAGTAACCGAACAGCGCGCGGCGCGGCCCGAGCGCGCCCACGACGATATCGCCCTTGACGACCTTCGCCATCCGTCCGCTGGTCAGTTCCAGCGTGTTGTACGTGGACTTGTTCGTCAGGATTTCAACGACCAGCACCACGCCTTCTTCGGAAGGGATGTCTTCGGAGATGCGCAGGTCGTGCTTCAGGTTCAGCGCCTGCGTCACCGAGCCGATCTTGTCGACCACCACTGATCTCATCGTTGCGTTGTCCTTCAGTTATTCGACTGCGCCTGTTCGCCGGCGCGACGGTGAAACACGCCCGTCAGGGCGACGATCTTCGAGAAGCCCAGCGCATCTTGCGGCGTCCATTCGCCGACGGCTTCGCCGTACACGCCCTTGCTGGCCTTCATCAAGGAATACGGCGATTCCACGCCTTCGACGAACAGGCTCCCCGGACGCAGCAACACATGCACTTCGCCGGTGACGCGCTGCTGCGAAGACAGCAGCAACGCTTCGATGTCGCGGCACACCGGATCGAGCAATTGCCCTTCGTGCACCAGATCGCCATAAGGACCGGCCACCGAATCCTTGATGCGTTGCTGACGCGGCGTGGTCACCAGTTTTTCCAACTCCCGATGCGCGTGGATCAGAATTTCCGCCGCCGGGGCTTCAAAGGCCACGCGGCCCTTCGTGCCGATGATGGTGTCGCCCAGATGAATGCCTCGACCAATGCCGAAGCGCGCACCGATGAGTTCCAATGTTTCGATCACTTCCACCGGCGACAGCGTTTTGCCGTCGATGCCGGAGGGAATGCCCCGCGTGAAACTCACCGTATGCCGCTGCGGCGCGGCGGGTTGATCGAAGGCATGCTTCGACAACACCCACGCCGAGTCGGGAATGCTGCCTTCGGAAGTCAGCGTTTCGTTGCCGCCAATCGTCACGCCCCACAGGCCGCGATTGATCGAGTACGCCGCGCCATGCGGCGGAATCGGCAGATTGCGCGCCTTCAGGTAGTCCAGTTCTTCCTGCCGCTTGAACGCATGATCGCGCACCGGCGCGAACACTTCGAGGTCGGGCGCGAGCGTGCGCAGCGCCACTTCAAAGCGCACCTGATCGTTGCCGGCGGCGGTGCAGCCATGCGCGATCATGTTCGTGCCGAGTTCCCGCGCCACGCGCGCGATGGTCTGCGCCTGCATCACGCGCTCGGCGCCGACGCACAGCGGATACAGGTTGCCGCGACGCACATTGCCGATGATCAGAAAGCGCAGCACCTGCTCGAAGTAATCGGCGCGTGCGTCGATCTGCAAATGCTTGATCGCGCCCAGGGCCAGCGCACGCTCGTGCAGGGTTTTCGCGGCCGCGGCGTCGATGCCGCCGGTGTCCACCGTGACGGTGATGACGGGACGGCCGGTGTTCTCGGCCACCCACGGCACGAGAAAGGAGGTGTCGAGGCCGCCGGAGTAGGCCAGTACGATGGGCTTGACGCCCGTGTTCACAGTCTGGGACATGGTGTTACCTGAGAAAACCTTAGACGTGAAAAACCGATTGCAGACGCGCGAGCAGACGCGACTGAGCCGCCGCGCTTTGCGTGGCGATGAAGATCGTGTCGTCGCCGCAGATCGTGCCGACGACTTCCGGCCACGCGGCCTTGTCGATGGCTACCGCAACGCTGCCGGCCGCGCCCACCGACGTGCGCACGACGGTGAGGCTTGCCCCGGCGGTGCGAATCTCGCGCACGAAGCG
>JAITMN010000152.1 GCA_031277355.1 Nevskiaceae bacterium
CACCTGCCCTGCGCTGTTCACCAGCACCGGCGTCACGGCGATGCTGCCCAGCGCCACCGGCGCTCTGTTCTCCACCACCAGCATCGGCCGTCCGTCGCTGCCGGTGCGCAATGCGGCGGCAATGTAGTTGCCGGGGTTCTTGGGCAGGTCGAGCAACATCGCTTCACGCGCTGCTTCCTTGCCGATATCGCCCTGCGCTGAGGTTGCGGCCTGGTAGTAACTCAGCGCGCCCGCCGTATCGCCGGCATCGCGGGTGAGATTGCCCAGATACAGCGCAGCCGGAGCCGTGGGCAGCAACTCCATGCTCTTGGCCAGCGAGTTCTTCGCCTGCGTCTTGTTGCCCGAGCGATATTCAGCCACGCCAGCGCCCAGCCACGAACCGAAGTAGCCCGGACTCAACTGCACCGCCTTCTGATAAAACGGCAACGCTTCACGATCCCGCTTGGCGCTGAGTTCTATGTCGCCCAGCAATTGCTGAAAGCGGCCTTCGCGCGGCTCAAGCTTCGCCGCTTCGCCGGCCAGACGGCGCGCGTTGGCAAGGTCCTGCTTCGCGAGCGCCGCCTGTGCTTCGTCATAACGATCATAGGCGGGCTTCAGTTTCATCAACGGCGCAACACGCGCCACATAACGCTCCGTGCCCAAATCACCGCCCGCACCCAATTGCTGCGCGGTCTGACGATTGCGCTCCACACGTTCCTGCGACGGCGGATGCGAGGCGAACAATCCCGACAGCCAATCCTGTTGACCCTGCCCCTGCGACAGGCGCACGAAGGTTTCCTGCAAACTGATCGCCGCGCTGGGATCGTAGCCTGCGGCCTTCATGTAACGCATGCCGTACAGATCGCTCTCCAATTCCTGATCGCGTCCATAACGCATCTGCACCATCTGCGCGCCGACGCTCGCGCCGCCGAGCACCAGACCCGCCATCTGCTGATCCACGCCGCCCATTGCCGCGCCGATTTGCGCAGCGGCCAATCCAGCCTGCATCAGCGTGCCGCGCTCCTGCGCCTTCGCGCCATGACGCGCAGCGGCGTGCACGATCTCGTGACCCAGCACCGCAGCCAGTTCAGCTTCGTTCTTCAGTTCCATCAACAAGCCACGGTTCACCGCGATCTTGCCGCCGGGCAACGCCCAGGCATTGGGCACGGAACTGTTCAGCACCTTGAATTCATACGGCAGCTTGCGATCGGCCACGGCAGCCAATTTCTGCCCGACTTCGTTTACATACGTCGTTAAATCAGGCAACAGCTCGTAGTCACCGCCTTCGGATTGGCGCGTGGGCGCGTATTCCTTTTCGCCCAGTTGCAGTTCCTGTGTTTCGGAGACGAATTGAATTTCGCGCTTGCCGGTGACCGGATTCACGCCGCAGGCGGCGAGCACCAACATGGCGGCCAGCAAGGTCGCGGTGGTGGTCAATCGTTTCCATTTCATTGGGAGTCCTCCATGACTATGCGCCGACAAAAACGCTTACTTGCCTCCGCTGGCAACATATGCCGCCAGCGCCGTCAATTCCACATCGCTGATTTCGGTTTTTCGAAACGGCGCCATCGACAGCACGCCCTGACGAACGAACACGGCCACGGCCTGCGGCGTCAGATCGGTGCGTTCCAGCAGCACCGGCGACACCTTGCCGCCGTATTTCACGCGCAGCGAATCGGTGCCCGGATTGCCGCGACCGTCGGAGTGACAATGCACGCACCAGCGTTGATACACCGCCTGACCAGACACCGCCGCCTCACCGCCGATGGCCGGAGCCGCCAGCAGACCCGCGCCCAGCGCGGCCATCGCAAACACCGTGGCGAGCTTTCTCATCTCAGGCATTCCTCAGATGCTTCGGCCACACGCCGTAGCGTCCCGGTGAAAGGATGCCGTTGGGATCAACCGCATCCTTGATCGTTTCCCGAAACCGCGTCAGCGCATGATCGTTCCAGGAATAGCTCTTGGCGCACACATCCTGAAAACCAGCCGGTGCGCGATATTCGGCCCAGCCACGCGCCGCCGCCAATTCCACCCACTTCACGAACGCGGCGCGCATGCGGGCGTTGTGCGTCTTGTCGCGACCGATCGGGAACATGATCATCGCCACCATCGTGCGATCCCAGTTGGTCATGAACACCGGACCCAGAAAACGCAACGCACCGCCTTCGGAAACCGCCGCGAGATTCTCGCGATAGAAGCGCGCGTATTCGAGCACCGCTTCGCCGGTGCGCGGAATGATCGGCGAAAAATCGATATGACCGCCCTGAGGACTCGGATCAGCAGCGCTGCGACCCAGCAGGCCAAAGGTGGAAAGATCGGGAATACCAAAGTTCACCTTGCGCACGCGCGCCAACGCGGCTTCATCGAGCGGCACGCGAGTCAGATCGCCCAACTCGATACGCGCGCCGGGTATGCGCGAGAACAGTTCGCGGCAATGCTCCATCTGCGCGCGCACCACGCGCTCCGGACCATACACCGGAGCCTGCGCACTCCACGCCGTAGCCGGCGCACCGGCGGGCGAAGCGCCGAAGGAACCGGACAGTTGCGTGGAGCCATTCACCACATGCTGGTTTTCCAGCAGGTTCAGCGTATCCACCAGCGGGATCAGGTCCTGCTCCTGCGACACCCGCACCGTCATCATCTGCATCGCTTCGGGACGCGGCATCAGATGAAAACCCATTTTCGTGACCACGCCCATGTTGCCCTGACGGAACAGGCCATCGACCCAGGGACCAAAGCCCCAGCGATTGTGCTGCCAGGTCTTGGCATTGGGCAGCGCGCCCATGCCGGTGCGCACCAGTTCGCCATTGGCGAGCACCACTTCCATGCCGCAATGCGCGCCGAAGTGATCGCGAAAAGGCGATGCAGTCCAGCCGCCGCCGCCATCCAGTGCGTTGCCGATCACACTGCCCCAACCCGGATCGGGCGGATCGATCCACAGCGCCAGCTTCTTCTCGGTGATGTGGTTGTAAAGATCGAAGTAACTGACGCCCGGTTCCACCAGCGCATAGGCATTGCGCTCGTCCACTTCCAGCACGCGGTTCATCCGCTTCAGATCGAGCACCACGCTGCCCGAATACACCGGCGCCGAACCGCCATAAGCCAGATTGCGGCCGGTGGAAATGGCGTACAGCGGAATGCGATATTGATTGGCGGTGCGCACCACCGCCTGCACCTGCTCCACGGTGGACGGCGCAACCGCTGCGGAGGCCACGCGCTCCTCCGGTTCGTCCCACCACGGCGAGTAGGCATCGCGGTACATCGCCACATCTTCGTCGGAGGTGAACACCCACTCCGCGCCGACGGTTTGTCGCCAGGCGTTCAGCGCGCTGTTGAAGTCCGTGGCGTTCACATTGGGCGGCAGGGCCATGATTGCTCCTTGAACTGCGATGCGTGCAATTTCAGACGGGGGCGATGATCCAGGAGGTGAGCAGCGATGCGCCATCGGGCAGCGAGGGCGTCAACGCGGCAACGCTGGGACCGAGCCGCTGGCGAGAATCGGCGCGACGATGAACGGCCACGGCGTCGGCCAGATGCGTGGGCCAGAGCGGACCCAGACGATGCAGATGGTCTTCGTTCAACTGCGCGCTGTCACCACCGCGCAGCACGCGGTGTTGCACGCGGCCATCGGGCAGCAACACATGCTCGGCGTGAAACTGCACACGCAGCGGCGTGAGGCTGGTGAGCGTTTCGAGGCAGAACAGCGAGGAACTGAGCGTGAGGCCCGCCAGCGCCACCGGCTCGCGCTGCCAGATCGGCGCGATGTGTTGCAGCCAAGCGGCGGTGATGTCGCCTTGCCGCAGATGCAGCAGCGGCGCGGAGGCAGCGGTGGCGAGGCTCGCGCCGAAGGCGTGGGTTTGGGGGAAGGTCGTTTCGATCAGGACGGCGTGCAGAGGCAGCGGCAGCGGCGATGCGGCGGCAGCGCCCCCAGTCACCACACCGCCTGCCGTGGCCGCTGCAGCAGTGCGCAGGAATTCGCGTCGATTGGTCATGGCCGCTCCTTTTGGGGTCGAGTTTACGCCAGATTCGTTCGACCGCCACCGCTGCGCGCCCGCTCGTCTTTGGCGACATGCGCACCCGGCTGCCTCATAATGCGCCCCGGTTTGATTGCCGTTTTGAGCCTGTTGGAGAGCCAATGTCGAGAACCCGATTCTTCTCTTGCGCGAGCCTTGTGCTGGCCGGAATGACGCTGATCGCCGGCTGCGGTGGTGGCAATGGAGGGGGCCAGCCTGGCGTCAGCGGAGGTGAGGTTTCGCCGCCGTTCATACCTCTGGAGGTAGTTATCCCCGGCGACACCGATGAGGGCGCAGATCAACGGCCGCAGGTCACGCTGACCGTCACCAACGGCGCGGGAATCGACGGCGAGGTGGTCATCACGCTGCTTCCCGAATATGCGCCGCTGACGGTGGAAAATTTCCTGACTTATGTGAACAACGGCTTCTACAACGGCACGATCTTCCATCGTTACGAGCAGGGTTTCGTATTTCAGGGCGGCGGTTATAGCGCGCCGGTGGCGGCCACAGACACACCGGTGCACAAAGAGACTCGCGCACCGATTGGGCTTGAAATCAAGGTGTCGAATGTCCGGGGCACGGTGGCGATGGCGCGCGCCACCGACTTGAATTCGGCAACGTCGGAGTTCTTCATCAACCTGGCCGACAACACCTTCCTGAATACCAACAGCGGCGGTTACACGGCCTTCGGCTACATCTCCGACATGACCGTGGTTTCCGGCATGGAGCAAGCTCCCTGCGTCACATCGGTGGTGACCACGGGGACCAACAGTTGCCTGCCGGTCCCAAATCTGGTCATCACTTCGGCGGTGCAGACGCGGCCCTGACTCACGCCGGCGGAACGGCAATCGTTACCGACTTCGTGCGCGTGTAGTTGAGCAGCGCTTCCGGGCCGGATTCGCGGCCCAGGCCGGAGTCGCCGTAGCCACCGAACGGCACCGAAGGGTCGAGCATCGCCCAGCCGTTCACCCACTGAATGCCGGCCTTGAGCCGCTTCGTCACGCGCACCGCCCGCGCGATGCTGCCGGTCTGCACGCCCGCCGCGAGGCCGTAACGGGTGGAGTTCGCGAGTTGAATCGCCTCCTCCTCCGTGTCGAAGACCTGCACGGTCAGCACCGGACCGAAAACCTCCTCGCGGACGGTCAGTGCGTCATTGCCCAGCCCGGTGATGATGGTCGGCCGGAAGTAATACCCGCCGTCAAGATCGAGCCGGGAGCCGCCGGTGATGATCTTTCCACCGTCCGCAACGGCCTGATTGACGAACCCTTCCACGCGCTCGCGTTGCCGCGCGGAGATCAGCGGGCCGATCACCGTGCCGGGGTCGGAGGGACGGCCCACGGGGATGTTCGGCACCGCGTTGGAGAGGATGCCGAGCAGCGCATCGTGAATCGGGCGCTCGACGAGCAAGCGCGGACCGGCCATGCAGAACTGACCGGTGTTGAAGATGAACGCATTGATCACCGCATCGACGGCGACGTTCAGATCGGCGTCGGCGAAGACAATGTTCGCCGCGTTGCCGCCCAGCTCGGTCATGATCGGCTTGAGATTGCCGCCGGCAATCGCCGCAACGCGCTTGCCCACTGCCGTTGAACCGGTGAACGCAAAGGCGTCGACGTCTGGGTGGGCCACGAGGTGATTGCCCAGCGCCGCGCCGTCGCCGGTGACGACGTTGATTACGCCTGCGGGCACGCCCGCATCCTCAAGCAACTGCGCGGTGAGCAGCGCCGTGAGCGGCGTGTCTTCGGCCGGCTTGTGGACGATGGTGTTCCCGGCGGCCAGCGCCGGGGCGATCTTCGACACGGACAGGATCAGCGGGAAATTGAACGGCGTGATGAGCCCGACGACGCCATGCGGCTCCCGCCGCACATACGACAGCGCCGGCAGCGGCGTCTCCCGCACCGCGCCGTCCATCGTCTGCGCCAGCGCCGCGAAGTACTCCAACTGCTCGATGGCCGTCGGCACGTCGACGATCCTGGCGAACAGGATGGGCTTGCCCACATCGGCCGATTCAGCCTGCGCGAACTGCTCCGTGCGCTCGCGCAGCAGCGCGGCGGCGCGGTTCAGCACCCGGCTGCGCTCGCGGCCCGACAGGCCCGACCAGCGCCCGTCATCAGCGGCAGCGCGGGCGGCGGCAACCGCGCGGTCCACGTCAGCGGTCGTCGCCCAAGCCACATCGCCGAGCGTTGAGGCGTCGGCCGGATTCGTTACGGGATGACGTTCGCCGTTGGAGGACTCCGACCAAGCCCCGTTGATGTAGAGCTTCGCGGGGACAGTCCCCAATACGCCTGGTGCATTCATTCGTACCACTCCTTAACGTAAACGCAATCGCCGTGGCGCCCCCGCCGGGAATTGAACCCAGACCTGCCCCTTAGGAGGGGGCTGTTGTATCCGTTCAACTACAGGGGCTTAACCTGCGATGATACGCGCACGCATGGTCATCAAAAACATTCTGCTGGTATTCGTCGGCGCCGGAACGGGCGGCGTCGCCCGCTATCTGGTGAACACCGCGTTCAACCCGCTGCTGGCGCCCTTCCCCCTGAGCACGCTGACGGTGAACGTGGCCGGCGGCTTCCTCGCCGGCATCCTCGTGGCGCTGCTGGCGCTGCGCCCTGGCCTCGACCCCACCGTGCGATTGCTGCTGCTCACCGGCTTCATGGGGGGCCTCACCACCTTCTCCGCCTTCTCCACCGAAGTCGGACTGCTGCTGCAAGCCGGACGCGCCCTCCAAGCCGCCACCGCCATCGCGCTGCATGTGGTCGGCTCCGTGGGCGCGGCGCTGCTGGGCATGGCGCTGTGCCGCGCGCTGCTCACACGCTGACAGCGCAGCGCCCGCCCCCACATCAAACGATGATCAGCCCCCACGGGCTGCCGCCCACCGCAATGCGGCTGGTCACGCTGAAGCTCTGCGCATCGACCACGCTGACATCATTGGAACTGCCATTGGCCGTGTAGAGCGTCTTGCCATCGGGCGACAGCGCCACGCCCCAGGGACGCGGCCCCACATCCACCGACGACACCACCGCGCCCGTTTCCGGATTCAGCGCCAGCAACTTCTGCCCGCGCCCGGTGACGGTGTACAGCAGCTTGCCATCGTGCGACACCACCATGCCCACCGGCCGCGCCAACTCGCCTGTCAGCTTCAGCGAACGCAGCTTGCGATGCGTGGCGGTGTCGATCACGGTGATGGTGCCATCGTTCTCGCCCGACACATACGCAATGCGCCCGTCATCGGAAAATTCCGTGAATCGCGGACGCTGCCCCACTTCGATTGCAGCCACCACGCTGTTCGTTGCGGTGTCGATCACCGTCACTTTGTGATCTTCCTCCGACGTGATGTAAACGAAACGTCCATCCGGACTCAGCGACACGCCTTCAGGCTCATCGCCCACTTCCACGCTGGTGACCACGCTGCCGTCGCTGGCGTTGAGCACGACGCCGCGCCCGGTGTCTTCGCTCGCCACATACAGATGACGTCCATCGCGCCCCACCGCCAACTGCTCCGGATCAGACACGCCACGCAGCACGCGCAGCAGCTTCAAAGAAGTGAGATCGACGATGCCGATGCCATCGGCGCCCTTGTCGGCCGGCGGCAGCGTGCTTTCATCCACACCGGGGCCGGCAATCGGCGAACCGCTCAGCGCCACATACAGCAGCTTGCCATCGGGCGATGCCTTCAATCCGCGCGGACGTTTGCCCAGCGGAATCGTCGCCACCACGCTTTTCGTCGCGCCGTCGATCACGCTGAGCGTGCCGGAGTGTTCGTTGGTCACCAGCACGCGATAGGAAGCCGCGCCCGCCGCAGCCGCATGCACTGCCCTTGATGCCCACAACGCCACTGCCGTGGCGGTAGCGCCGCCGATCCATTGCCGACGATTGAAACACTGCATTGCTGAATACCTCGAAAAAAGCCTGAATATGCGGTCTTGTATCGACTACCGCGCCCCGCCCGGAGTTCCCGCCGTGGCAATCACCGACAACGCCGTGCGCTGCGCCTGCGGACTCAACTGCCCCACGCCAAGCGGCCCCAGCGGCGCAGCCGGCACGCGCACATCGTCCCACCGCGCCAACGCCGCCAACATGCGCGCGTTGATCGCATCGATGCGAGGCCGAAGCGCCGTGTTCAGATCGGCAACGCCATTGAACTGGCCCATGCGCTGACGTTCCCACAGCGCAAACAGATCGTGCTGCAATTGCCGCGCAGCGGTGATCTGCGCATCGAAAAACGCATCCACGCGCGCGGCAGGAATTCCAAGCCCCTGCGCTGCGGCTCGCTGCGCAGCCATCAAACTGGCTTCGCGCGGCGGGTCTTCAATGGGCGCTTTCGTATTCCATTTCCAGCGCGCCACTTCGACCACGGTCACCAATCGCTCATC
>JAITMN010000179.1 GCA_031277355.1 Nevskiaceae bacterium
GCGGTGGTCATCGCCAGAAACTCCGAACTCACGGCGGTTTCCAACGGCCGGGACTGCGCGGTGGACATGCTCACGGTGTCATCGCTGCCGAAAGCCGACACCGCGTAGTTGGTCAAATCCCAGCCTCCGCCCGCGCGCTCCTGCGCACTGTCGGCGCGACCCACTGCCGCGACACGGTTCTGATCCGTCATCTCGAACACGGTGATGCCGCGAAGCCTTCCATCGCCGGTGCGCTGATCGGCCTTCAGCAGCAGATTGCCGTCGCGCACCCACGCGCCGCCGCTGCCCAGATAGCTGATGTCCTGAAAGCGATCTATCGCCCGCTGCGTGCGCGCCTTCTCGGTGGCCGGCGGCGCAACGAATTCGGCCACCAGCAGCGACAGCACCATCAACATCACACCCGCAAACGCCATGCTCAGGCCGATGCGCGCCACCGACACGCCGGCGGCGCGCATCACCGTCAACTCACTGTTGCGCGCCAGCATGCCCATGCCCAGCAGCGTTCCGATCAGCGCTCCCATGGGCACGAATTCGATCAACTGCGCGGGCAGGTTCAGCAGCACATAGCGCAGCGCCTGCAACGCGCCGTAGTTGCCGACGCCCACGTCGCCCTGCTGCGAGATGAACATGAACAGCGCGGTGAGCGTGAGCAACACGAACACCACCAGAGCCACCGCTCCGGCGATCGTGCCCAGGATGTATCGGTCGAGAACGCGCATTTTCGCTAAACTTTACCCTATCGCGCCCATTGATACGCATCGGAGTGTTTTCAAGTGACCATCGAATTCGACGCCCCGGACCGCAAACTGGCAGCCACTCGTGCCGACACACTGCTGATCGGCCTGTTCGACGACGCCGCATCGAGCGGCTACGCGCGTGAAGCCGATGCGCTCGGCAAGGGCCAGTTGAAGGCGCTGCGCGCACGCGGCGATCTGTCGGCCAAGCTGGGCGAAGTGACGCTGCTGCCCGATCCTGCCGGGCTCAAGGCGCAGCGTCTGGTGGTCGTGGGGCTGGGACCGCAGAAGGAATATGGACGGCGGCAGTTCAGCAAGGCGCTGAGCGCTGCGCTCGGCGCCATCGCAAAAACCGGCGTGAAGCGATTGGCGGTTGCGCTGGAACGTCCGCCGGCGGCGCAGTTGAGCGATTACTACCTGGGCCGCACGGTGGCGGAACTGACGGGCACGGCGCTGTATCGCATCAATGCGATTCGCTCCGGGCGCAAACCTGCGCCCAGCACTCTGGCGCGCGTGGACGTGCTGGCTTCCAGCGCCGCGCAAGCCGAACTGCGCCGTGGCCTTGCGCATGGCGCGGCGATTTCCGAAGGTCAATCCACGCTGCGCGATCTGGGGAATCTGCCCGGCAATGTGTGCACGCCGCGCTACCTCGCCAGCCGCGCCCAGCAACTGGGTCGCGAGCAGCGTCACATTCGCGTGCGCGTGCTCGATGAAGCCGAAATGAAGCGCCGCAAGTTCGGTTGTCTGCTGGCCGTGGCGCGCGGCAGCGCCGAGCCGCCGCGTTTGATCACGCTGGAATATCGCGGCGGTCGCGCCGGAGACGCACCAGTGGTGCTCGTGGGCAAGGGCGTTACCTTCGACAGCGGCGGCATCTCGATCAAGCCCGGCCCCGCGATGGATGAAATGAAATGGGATATGTGCGGCGCGGGCAGCGTGCTTGCCACGATGCAGGTGATTGCGCAACTGAAACTGAAGATCAACGTCGTGGGCATCATGGCGGCAGTGGAGAACATGCCCGATGGCCGCGCGATAAAGCCGGGCGACATCGTCACCAGCGCCGACGGGCAGACGGTTGAAATCCTCAACACCGACGCCGAAGGCCGCTTGATTCTCGCCGACGCGCTGATTTACGCGCGGCGCTACAAGCCCGCTGCGCTGATCGACATCGCAACGCTCACCGGCGCTTGCGTGATTGCGCTGGGTCATCATCACACCGGCGTGATGTCTTTGAACGATGCGCTGGCGCGCGAGATCGTCGAAGCCGGCGTGCGCGCGGATGATCGCGCGTGGCAACTGCCGCTCACCGAAGACTACAACGACGCGCTGAAGAGCAACTTCGCCGACATCGCCAATGTCGGCGGTCGCGATGGTGGCGCCATCACTGCGGCGGCGTTTCTTGCCAAGTTCACGCAGGGCTTGAACTGGGCGCATCTGGATATCGCCGGCACCGCTTGGCGTTCCACCGCGAACAAGGGCGGCACGGGGCGTCCTGTCGGGCTGCTGGTGGATTTTCTGATCGCACGCGCCGGCCAGCGGTGATCGAGTTTCACACGCTGCCCGCAGACTCCGACTCTGCGCGGCTGCGCAGCGCCTGCGCGCTGATCGAAAAGGCATGGCTCGACGGGGGCCGCGTGCTGGTGTGGCTCAACGATACGCCGCAGTTGACCACCTTCGACACGCTGCTGTGGACCTTCGGTGATCGCGCCTTCGTGCCGCATGAAATGCTCGCCGATGATCCCGCCGCCTGCCAAGCGCCGGTGCAGTTGACCGCTGCGCCAACGCTGCCCGCCACCGTGTTTGATGCGGGCTTCACTACGCTGTGCACGCTGCGTCACGATGCCGATGCAGCGGCGCTGCGCTTTGCGCGTGTGATCGAAGTGATCGACGCGCAACCGGAGCGGCGCGAGGCGGGCCGTCAGCGTTTTCGTTTCTATCGCGAGCACGGCATTTCGCCGCAGCATTTCCAGATTAGCTGACGTTGCATAGTCTCGGCTCGATCATTGGCCTGCCGTCCTCATCAACAATCCGTCGGGACTGGCACGAGTGAGTTGAGCGGCCCGCTTGGCAGC
>JAITMN010000195.1 GCA_031277355.1 Nevskiaceae bacterium
ACTGGCCTTCCTCGCGGTGGTGCTGGTGATGCTGTGGCGTCCGGTGCTGAACGTGGAGCGCATCCGCGAGCGTGAGAACGTCGTGGCGGTGCTGGTGGATGATTCCGGCAGCATGGAAAACGCTGCGCCGGGGCAACCCTCGCGGCGCGAGCAGGTGGTCAGCGCATTGAGCAACGGCGTGCTGGATCGCATCGGCGACAGTTCCGAGCTGCGGCTGTTCTCGTTCTCCGACCGCGCGACTCCCGTCGATAAAGCCGCCGACATCGGCGGCGGCGCGCCGCAGACGCGCATCGGCGATGCGCTCACCTCCGTGTTGCAGATGGCCGCCAGCGTGCCGGTGGCCGCAGTGGTCGTTGCCACCGATGGCGCGGAGAACGGCGGCACGCTCGATGAAGTGTCGCTGTCGCGGCTGACGGCAGCCGGTATTCCGATCCACACGATTGGCGTCGGACCCGAGCAGCTTGAAAACGATCTGGAAATCGAACAACTCACCGTCCCGAGCGAAGCCACCTCCGGCGAAACGCTGCGCGCGCTGGTGGTGGTGCGCCATCAGAAGCAACTGGCGGCGCGCGTGCGCATCTACGACGGCAACACGCTGATTGCCGCGCAGGACGTGAAGCTCTCGCCCAATGGCATGCTGACCACGGCGCTGGTGGAATTTCCGGCAGGCGATGCGGGCCTGCGTGATCTGCGCGTGGTCGTGGATGGCTTGCAGGGCGAAGTGAACCTGGCCAACAACGAGCGGCGTCGGCTGATCGAAGTGGTGAACAAGCGGCACAGCATTTTGTATGTGGAAGGCGAGCCGCGCTGGGAATACAAATTCATGCGCCGCGCGGCCGACACCGACCGCTCGCTGCGATTGGTCAGCGTGGTGCGCGCCACGCCGAACCGCTTTTACCGGCAGGGCGTCACTTCCGGCGATGAACTGGAAGCCGGTTTCCCCACCACCGCCGAAGAATTGTTCGCCTTCGACGCCGTGGTGATCGGCAGTCTGGAAGCCGCCGCGCTGTCGGCGGAGCAGCATCAATGGCTGCGCGATTTCGTGGATCGTCGCGGCGGCAGCCTGATGCTGCTGGCCGGTCGCGACGGCCTGGGCGACGGCGGCTGGGCGCGCGTGCCCGTGGGCCAATTGCTGCCCGCCGTGCTGCCCAGCGGCGCGGCCACCTATGGCGCGCGCGTGAGCCGCGTCCGGCCCACGGTGTGGGGTCTGGAATCGCCGGTAGGCCGCTTCGAAAGCGACCCCGAGCGCAACGAAAAGGCTTGGGCCGAATTGCCCGCGCTGTCGGACTATCAAACCATCGGCGCGCTGAAACCCGGCGCGGTGGTGCTGCTCGAAGCGGTGAGCGGTCAGCAGACCGATCCGCTGCTGGTCACGCAGCGCTACGGACGCGGCAGCACCTGGCTGATGAGCACGGCCTCCACCTGGCATTGGCAGATGCGCCTGCCGCTGGAAGACCAGAAGCACGAGCAGTTCTGGCGACAGTTGCTGCATGCCGTGGCTTCCGGCTCGCAGCCGCAGATATCGCTGCGTCCCGAGCAGGGCGTGCTGGAAGACGACTCCGTGATGCGCCTGGAAGCCGAAGTGCTGAACACCGAGTTCAAGCCGGTTCCGGGCGTGCGCGTGGAAGCCACCGCCACGGCGGAGGATGGCAGCACCGCGCCGGTGGTGATCGAGCCTTCGGGACGCGGCGATGGCCGTTACTCACTGCGCGTCGATGCGGGCGCGCCGGGGCTGTATCGTGTGCAGATGACTGCAACCGATGGAACCAAGCCAGTCGGCGAGGCCGTGACGCATGTGCGCCGCGAAGCCGGCGCATTGGAGCCTTTCGGCAGTTGGCAGCATCGCGCGCTGCTCGAACGCATCGCCCGCGACACCGGTGGCCGCTACTGGCCGCTGGCGAACATCGCCGGTCTGCCCGAAGCGATACGCTACTCGCGTGCCGGCATGGTGGAACGTCAGAGTTTTGATCTATGGAACATCCCGTTGCTGTTCGCGTTGCTCGCGCTGCTCAAGGGCGGCGAATGGATGCTGCGCCGGCATTGGAGGCGATTGTGAAGCGCGCATTACTCGCCCTTGCGTTGATGAGCACCTTCGCGCTGCCTGCGTTGCCGGCCACGCAGGTGGTGGTGGTCAGCGGGCTGGGCGGTGAGGCCGCATTCGAAAAGCGCTTCGAGACCTGGTCCACCGACATCGCCGAGCGCGCGGGCACCGCCGCCGGCAGCGCCGACAACGTCACGCGACTGACCGGCGATGCGGTGCGCGTGGAAGCCATCGACGCCGCAATGCGCACGGCGGCCTCGAAGCTTGCCGCCGGCGATACCTTCATGCTGGTGCTGCTGGGTCACGGCAGCTTCGATGGCAACGACTATCGCTTCAACATCCCCGGTCCCGATGTCACCGGCACGCAGCTTGGCGCATGGCTGGATCGCATCCCGGCTTCGATACCGCAGTTGATCGTCAACGCCACCAGCGCCAGCGGCGGGTTGGCCGAAAAATGGGCCAAGCCCAATCGCATCGTCATCACCGCAACGAAATCCTTCGGCGAGCGCAATGCAACGAAGTTCGGCGAATTCTGGGCCGAAGCGCTGGGCAGCGAAGAAGCCGACCGCGACAAGGACGGCAACATCACCGCGCTGGAAGCCTACGATTTCGCCAACCGCCGCGTGGCCGACACCTTCAAGGCTGATGTGGCGATCGCCACCGAACATTCGCAGATTTCCGGCAAGGAGCCGGCGCGCTTCGTCGTTGCGCGGCTGGGTAAATCCGGGCAGTTCGGCTCCGACGCGCAGTTGATGGCGCTGCGTCAGCAGCAGTCGCAGCTGGAGGAAAAACTCGACGGCGTGCGCGCGCAGAAGGCGCAGTTGGGCGAGGATCAATACTTCGCGCAGCTGGAGCCGGTGCTCGTGGACATCGCGCGGCTGGGCGCGCAGATCGACGCCCGCGTCGCCTCGCTGGGCGGCGACCCCAATGCTCAGGCCGGAGGTAACACCGATGCGCGGCAGTAGCTTCAAAACCCTGTGCGTCGCGTTGCTGTGGGCCGGTGTGGTCACGCCGGTGTGCGCGCAGGTATTCGATTACGACGATCGCCGCCCGCAGGCGCTTTCCCGCTGCGACGATCCATCCTGGCGTGGCCGCGAAGCCGACGCGCGCAGTTGTTATCAGGCCCTGCTGCGCGATTCGGAAGATGTGCTCGTGCGCGCCGAAGCCAACTGGGCGCTGGGCAATCTGCAACCGGCCAACGATCTGTTCCGGCAGGCCGTGGCCGCCAACCCGCGCGGCATCGTGCCCCGGCTGCGCTGGGGGCGGCTGTTCATGGGCACGAGCCAGTACAGCGATGCGGCCAAGCTGTTTCAGGAAGCGCTCGAAATAGACGAAAAAGACAAACAGGCGCGCGTGGCGATGGCCCGCCTCACCGCCGAGCGTTTCGTCGGCGATGCGAAAGACTCCATCGACGAGCTGCTCAAGGAAGACGACACACTGCTCGAAGCGCATCTGGTCGCCGCGCGTCTGGCAATCGAAAACGGCGATCTGGCGCAGGCGCGCCGCGAGGCGCAGCGTGCGCTTGATCTGGCGCAGAAGCAGAAGCGCCCGCCGCTGGAAGCCTGGACGATGCTGGCCGCCGCCGAAGTCGTCGCCAATCGCAACCCCGACCGCTGGGTGCGCGCGGCGCTGAACTACAACCCGCGCTACGGCCAGATGTTCGAGACGCTGGGCACGTTTGAAGTGGTGCGCCGCCGCTATCGCGAGGCCGATGCGTGGTATGCGCGCGCCATCGAAGTGCAGCCAGACCTGTGGTCCGCGCAGCGCGAACGGGGCCTCAACATGCTGCGCTTGGGCGACCGGGACGGCGCACGCACGCACCTGGAACGCGCCTATGGCGGTGATCGTTTCAGCACCGCCACGGTGAACACGCTGCGTCTGCTCGACAGCCTGGATCAGTTCGAGTCGATAGATAGCTCGGCTCCGGCGCTGCATCTGCAATTGCATCGCAGCGAGGCCGCCGCGCTGTCGCCGTATGTGCAGCAATTGTCGCGCGAGGCCATCGCCACGTTCTCGCAGCGCTATGGCTGGACGCCCACCGATCCGGTCACGGTGGAGATGTATCCGGATCACGATGACTTCGCCGTGCGCACGGCCGGTCTGCCCGGCATCGGTCTGCTCGGCGTCACCTTCGGTCATGTGGTGGCGATGGACAGCCCCGCCGGTCGCAAGAGCGGCGACTTCCACTGGGGCAGCACGCTATGGCACGAACTGGCGCATGTGTTCACGCTGTCGGCCACCGATCATCGCGTGCCGCGCTGGTTGAGCGAAGGCTTGTCGGTGTTCGAGGAGTGGACCACCGGTCCCACGCCCGGCGTGAACATCGAACCGCCCACGCTCGACAAGTTCATCAAGGGTGAATTGCTGCCCATTGCCACGCTCGACGAAGGCTTCATTCGCCCCAGCTACGAGAATCAGGTGCAGGTGTCGTATCAGCAGGCCGGTCTCACCGCGCTCTACATGGCGCAGCGCTGGGGCATGCCGAAGATCGTGGAATTCCTGCACGCCTTCGATGGCAACGTCACCACCGCCGAAGCGGTCAAGCGCGTATTCGACATCGCGCCGGAAGACTTCGACAAAGACTTCACCGCGTTTCTGAACGAGCGCTTCAAGAATTACGTCGCCGATCCGGAGCGCTGGCTGGAACAACTGCGCGCGGCCAATGCCGCAGCGGAAAAACAGGATTGGGCGGCGGCGAAGAAAGCGGCCACCGAAGCAATCACGCTGCTGCCCGAATACACCAACGAGGGCAGTGCCTACATTGCGCTGGCGGCGGCCGAAGAAGGTTCGGGCAATCGCGACGGCGCAATCGCCGCGCTGGAAAGCTGGCGCAAGGCCGGCGGCTGGGACCCGGCGGGTCTGCGCAAATTGGGCGCGCTGCTGCTGGCCGCCGGACGCAAGGACGAAGCCACCGTCGTGCTGGCCGCCGTGAACTACGCCGATCCGCTGGCGCAGCCTGGCCATGCGCAACTGGGCCAACTGCTGCTGGATGAAGGCGACAACGCCGACGCGCTGCGCGAATATCAGGTGCTGCTGGCGCTTGCGCCGCTCGACGCCTCCGCCGCGCACTTTGGCATGGCCCGCGCGTATCGCGGGCTGGGCGATGAAGCCAAGGCCAGGCGCAATCTGCTTCAAGCGCTGGAAACCGCGCCGCATCTGCGGCCGGCGCAGCAGATGCTGCTCGAAATGACCGGAAACACACAAGGTAATCAGCCATGACGGATAACAACGGTGACGACACTCGCGCGCTGGTGGATCGCTTCGGCGAATGTTTCGGCGGTATTCGCCGCGAGGTGCGCAAGCTGATCGTCGGCCA
>JAITMN010000201.1 GCA_031277355.1 Nevskiaceae bacterium
GTGAACGTATCGCCGCTGCCAGTGGAGTTGAAGTGAATGCTGCCGCTGTTGCCGACGTTGCCCACCGATTGCGCAACGCCCGCCAGATCAAGCACCGCAGTGGAGCCATTCACGTTCACATCGCCGCTGCCGATTGCGCCGGAAGCTGTCAGTCGCAATACGCCATCATCGATGGTGGTCGAACCGGTCATCGCATTGACCTTGTCGATGGTCAGCGTGCCCCCGCCGCTTTTCACGAACCGGCCTGCACCGTTCATGTCGTTGGAAAGCGTCCAGTCGGTGCCGGTATTCACCGTGAACGTGCCGGAGGCATTGTTGTTGATTACCGCCGCGCCCAGATTCTGCGCGCTGGTTACTGTCAGCGATGCGGCGGTGGAGGCTGCGGGCGCAATGTTGAACGCGCCGGAGAAGGCGCTGTTGTCACCCGTCAACGTCACCTGCGCGCCATTGCGCACATTCACCGCGCCATTGCCGGTTGCAGCGCTTGCAAGCTGCTTGGCCGATTCGCCGCTGACGTCATCGAAGTTCACCGTGCCCGTGCCGGCGAGCGTGACAATGCCTTCGATACCCAGGCTCGCCACGCTACGGGACAGCGTGGCCGATGCGCCATCGCCCACATTCACATCCGCGAGAAAATCCGGGTTCGCATCGCTGCTCACCACCAGATCACCGCCGGCAAGATTTAGCACGCCATCGCCGGTGAGCACGCCGGCCGCCGTGCCGCCATTGTCAATGCTCAGCGCGCCGCCGGCCAAATTGAGCGTCGAACTGGTCTGTGCGTTCAACTCGCCAATGGTTTGCGCGGTGCCTTGCGTGCGATCTATCGACGGCGCGTTGAAGCTCACCGCTGTGCCGGAAGCCAGATCGAGCAGTGCGGTATGCGAGTCTGCCTGCCCCAGCACGTTGTCTGCGGCCAGCGCCAGCGTGCCGCTGCGCACGAATGTTGTGCCGGTGTAGTCGTTCAGTGTGTTCGACAGCGACACCACGCCGCTGCCGGTGGCCTGTGAGTCGGCGTCGATCGCAAGATCACCCGTGCCGGTTACCTTTGCCGACAGGTCGGTGGCAAGTCCGGTGGCGTCTTCGCCTGGTTTCAACACCAGCGCATCGGCATCGTTGGTCAGCAGGTTCACCTGCGTCAGACCAAAATTCACATACAGTCCGTCGGGATTGATGCTATCCGACGAGGTGGTCAGACGATAATCATAGGTGCCTTTGGCAACCGGGATGCCGCCCTGATTGATCGGGATCGTTTGGTTCGTATTCAGCGCATTGCCACCCAGATCAACCAGGTTCAACGCGCCGCCCGTGCCGGTGACCTGATTGTTCGTCGCCTGAATCAACAGACTCGGCGTTCCCCCACCATCGTCATGTTGCAGCAGCGGCACGTTTTCGATGGGCGGAATGATCCGCGTCATGTTGTTGTAGTCCGAGGCATCGATCTGAATCGTGCCGGGACCGGAAACATCCAGCATGCCGGTGGTGATGATTACATCCGAGGCTTCGTTATTGGCTGGAACGTGATCGTCGAAACGCAGCGTACCGCCGTTCATCGTCAGACCCGATATCGTCTCGATCAGCGGTGTTGAACCAATGCCGCCACCGCCGCCCACCGGCCCCACCGTGGTGACATTGCCGCTGTCCAAACGCAGCGTTGCGTTGGTCAATGCAGTGGTGTTGTCTCCCGTCAGCGCGAACGTATCGTTCGACAGCGCCACCGTGCCGGCAAAGCCGCTGTTCACCGCATCACCGGCGAATGAAAACGCACCGCCGCTGTTGGAGGCTTGCAGCAGCCCCGAACCCGTCAGCGCGTTGTCGAAAACAAAATCACCGTTGGCTGCGTTGCTGGCATCGGTGGCGATGAGCAGCGTGCCATCGGCGGCGGGCGTATCGGCTGCGCCACCGATGAACACCGGCCCCGTGCTCAAGTTGTCTTTCGGCGAAGTGCTCGCCGCAGTCACTTGCAGCGTGCCGCCCAGCACATTCGTGCCGCCAGTGTAGGTGTTGGCGGCATCGAGCCGCAGCGTGCCCGCGCCGATCTTCGTCAATGCGCCATCGCCCTGAAACAGATTCTCCGAGATGATGTCAAAACCATTGGTGTCGATGGCGCCGCCGCCCGCCGCCAGCAGAATCGAGCCATCATCGGTGCTCAGCGCTGCATCGGCTGCGCCATATCGCAGCGTGCCGGCATCGAGGGTCAGGTTCGTGACATTGGAGTTAAAAGTCATTGTCCACATCGAGCCATTGCTCAACGTGATATCCGTGACGCTGCCGGAGCCCGTTACGGCGTAACCGGTGAGGTTCGAGGCATCGGCGCGCACCGTGACATCGGAAGTCACCGGCTCACCGTCGGTGGAATTTCCGGACTGCGCATAAAGCCACGCGCTGTGGCTGCTGGTCAGTGTCGAGTTGGTCAACGCCACGTCGAGCGTGGAGATGGTGTTGACAAAGTCAAACTGTGTGCCGGTCACCCAGATGCCCACCCAGTTTTCCGAGGTCAGCGTGCTGTTGGTGATGTCCACAGTGCCGCCGCTGCGCAGCCCCGAGCCGAAAATCTCCGAGAAATTCGCGCGCCCGTAAATTGCTGCGGAGAATTCGCCGGTGACGTTGATGGTGCTGTCCGACAACACGACATTGCCCACGCCGTTGACATACACCCCGTGCGATTGCTGGCCCGTGGTGCCAATATCCACGCCGGTTCCGGTGATTTTCGTGGCGACGCCGTCGGCGTTGTCGGAAAAAACCTGAAGTCCTGCGGAAAAGAATCCTGCGGTGCGGATGCCGACATTCTCCAGCGTGATCTGGGGGCCGTATTGTCCATACACGCCGTTGCTTACATCGCCGGATGTGCTGATCGTTACATTGGCCAGAAAGTCGGTGTTGTCCACACTGGCCATCAACCCGTCGGACCAAGTGCCGCTCGTTGTGATAGAGCCGCCGTTCATCACGAGGCGACCGGTGAAGTGTTCCACGTACTCCGGAAATGGCGCGAACTCGAAAAACGATTTCGAATCCGCAACGCCGTAAGAGCCTTCTCCGCTGGTGGTGATGTTCACATTGTTCAGCGTCATTACGCCCGTGCCGAACTGCGTGCTGCCATTGCCCTGATACTCCACGCCGGATGAGGTGTCGCCGTGGGTGATGATCGTCACGCCGGTGGCGTTGACCTCAGCGCCGCCGCCCGTTGCGCGAATGCCGTCGGAATTCACGCCGATCGTGGTGATCGTTCCGCCCTGCAAGTTGATGATGCTGTCCTGATCGGCGTAAGCGCCCGGAGCACTCAGGATGAAAAACGCGTCGGTGTTATCGGTCAGGATGTCCACATCGGTGGCGGTGATGGTTGCGCCTCCGCGTTCGGCGTACAGCCCCCGCGAACCGTTTCCATCCACCGTTGCCAGCGCGGTGATCGATCCGCCATCGATGACGACGGTGCCGCCATTGGCCGCGTACACGCTGTCGCCCTGAGTCTCGATTTGCTCATCGGTCAGCGTCAGCGAGGCGTCTTCACCATCGGCCGTTTGCGTCTCGGTGATGGTTTGCGCCAGCGCGAGGCGCGGTTGCAGATCAAGAAGCGCCACCAGTGCCGTTGAGCACAGCCACAGACTGGGGCGCGCGGGAAAAACAGAAATGCTGCGTGTTTTCATCGATGTCTTCCTTGACTAAAAACGAGGCGTATTCCGCGTCCTGCGGATCGCTGCTCAACAGTGGAGGGTAGCGCAGATTGGCCGCTTTGGTACCATTTACTGCGCCCTGTTTGAACAATAAATGCGCGATTGATTTTCGTTACACTCCCCACCCGTGGTTTACCTGATCGACGCCTCCGTCTACATCTTCCGCGCGTACTACTCGCTGAGCCCGGAACTGCGTGATCCGCAGGGCAATCCGGTGCATGCGCTGTATGGTTTCACGCGCTTTCTCGCCGACTTGATCGAGCGCACCCGCGCCGGGTATGTGGCGGTGGCCTTTGACGCCAGCCTCGCCACCTCTTTTCGCAATCGCCTGTATCCGCCGTACAAAGCCAATCGCGAACCTGCGCCGCCTGATCTATTGCTGCAATTCCAGCGTTGCCGCGAGGCGTGTACGCATCTGGGCGTGGCCTGGTTCGACAGCCACGAATACGAGGCCGACGACATCATCGGCACGCTGGCCACGCGCGTGCGCGCCGAAGGGCTGCGCGTGACGCTGGTCACCCGCGACAAGGACCTGGCGCAATTGATTGGCCCCGGCGATGTGTATTGGGATTACAGCGGCGATGCGCGTTATCACCACGGCGAGATTGCCGAGCGCTTTGGCGTTGCGCCCGAACGCTATGCGGACTATCTGGCGCTTGCGGGCGATGCGGTGGATAACATCCCCGGTGTTCCGGGCGTCGGCGCGAAAACCGCCGCCGTGTTGATGAAGCGCTTCGATACGCTTGAAGCCTTGTATTGTGGCCTCGATGCGGTGCCCGATCTGCCGCTGCGCGGCGCGCGGCAACTCCCCGCCAGATTGATGCGCCACCGCGACGACGCCTTCCTCGCGCGCGAACTCACGCGCATCTGCTGCCACATGCCGCTGAACGCCACGCGCGAAACCCTGCGCCGACGCAGCCCCGACATCGCTGCGCTGGATGCGTTCTGCGACCGTCAGGGGTTTGGCCTGCTGCTGCGCAGGCAGGCGCAGCGGTTGGCGCTCTAGTTCAGCGTCACCGTCACCGTGGCGCGCAATGCGCGCGGCGCGGTGCGCAGGAAGGAACCCGAGCGCGTGCCGGTCCACTCATTGCGCGCGAAGATATTGCTGCCATACACACGCAGTACCGCATCTTTGCCGGCAAGCGCGAAGCGATAACGTCCGCCCAGATCAAACAGCGGATAGCTCGGCGTTTCCAGCCCGTTGGTGGGATGAATCAAACGCGAGCCGTTGTAGGTGAACTGCCCGTCGATCGACAGGCCGCCGAGAAAAGGCGCTTCATAGTTGAAGCTCGCCACGCCCACCACCGACGACACACCCATCGCACGTTTGGGCTGTTCGCCAAGATTCACCAGCGTGCCCGACATCACCGGGTCGAGCACGACCACGCCTGCAACGGTGGTCAAACGCGGCAGCACAGTGCCGGTAAGCGAAAGCTCCACGCCGCGATGCGTTTCCTCGGCGATCAGATCGTATACCCCCGAAGGCGCAAGACCCGCCGTGGGTTTGCTGACCTCGAACACCGAGCCGATCAACGACAAGCCCTCGCCGATGCGTCCGCGAAATCCCAACTCGTATTGACGCGCAACCACCGGGGCCAGCACCGCATAGCGATTCACCGCATTGGCGGGCGCGGAGCCGGATTCCTCGACGCCGCGCGTTGCGGTTGCGAACACGGTCCAGCGTTCAGAGGCGCTGAATACTGCTGCGGCGTCATACACCCAGGTGGAGTCATCGTTCAGATTCACCGGCAGGCCGGGCATCGCAATCGACTTGCGATAGCGCGTGCGTTGAATGCCGCCGCGCACCTGCAACCGCCGCCCTATCCGCGCTTCGTAACCCACACCGGCCGTTGTCTGGCGCACCAGATCAATCGTCGGATCGACCGGCGGCACGATGGGCGCTTCGGACGGCGGCACGCGCTGGTCGTAGGTGATCGGCCCCATGTCGAAGACGACGCCCGGTCGCAGTTCACTTTCGCTGCGGCGCTGACGCAGGATGGCGTAGATGCGTTGTCCGCTGCCCAAACTGCGCGCGATCTTGATTTCCCCCGAGATCGAATCGGCGGTGCGTGGTCGCGCGTACACACCCGACATCGTGCCCACGCCTTGCGCGTTCAGCGTGTGCAGTGTGTAGTCGGAGCGATCCATGTTGTTGCGTGAATAAAAACCGGAGGCTTGAAAGTTCCATTCGCCGATTCGCGTCTTGCCGATCACGCCGCCATTGAGCGTTCTTTGATCCCACGCGCCCCACGAGCCGGTGTAGCGGCTGGGGAAATGAATCTTCGGCGGCAGCACCTCGTCGCTGGCGTTGTGCAGAAATTCGCCCCAATACTTCAGCGTGCCGTAGTTCAGCATGCCGGTGATCGAAGAGGTGTCGTTGATCCGCCATTCGGGCACGACGCCGAAATCATATTGACTGCCGCGTGCGCCCGAAGCGAAGTGCCTGTGCGGCTGCAGCGCCGCGCCGCCGGCGATGCCGAACCGGCCATCCCCGGTTTGCGCCGAGCCGATCAGGTTGGCGTAGCCGCCGCCAAATTCGATGATGCCGGCCTCCACATCGAGCCGATTGCCATTGGGATGGCGCAGGCGATGATCGACGATACCCGAAGGCGCGGGAAATTCGGCCGACAAGGCGTTGAAGCCCACGCGCGTGGTGATGCCGGCCGCCACCGGATTGCCAAGCCCGGCAGCGCGCACGAAATACGCGCCTTCGATGCGGTAGTTGCCCGCTTCGGCCAGGCTGAAACCGCGCACCTGCGATTCGCTGTATAGCCCGATGCGTTCGATGCCGATGCGCTCGCCGAAGGCGTCTTCGGCTTCAGTGACCACATTTTCGGCGCTTTGCGCGAGCGCGGCGTCAGGACAGGTTGCGATGGCCCCGGCGATGATCAAATGGCGAAAGACGCCGCGTGCGGGCATGAAGTTCGGATGCATCCGGCAAGCTACCACCGGCCCGCCGGAGGGCACAACCGCGCCGCGCGCTACTTGCCGCCAGGGGCCAGTTCCGGTTGCAACACGAACTGATCGCGATTGTTCTCGTTGCAGAAGTACTCGATGATTTCCTCGTCTTCGTCCCACTCTTTCACCCAACTGGTGGTCCACGGTCTGGTGTAGGCCAGCGGATCATCAATCGTGATTTCGTAGTTCAACGACATGTAGTTGGGGCGCGAGATGCGCTCGATCAGATGCAGCGCGTGCGTGTGCGGGTAGCCGTCGCGGTGCAGCCAGAACTGCTCATTGAAACCCACGGTATCGACGACCAGCGTGTCGCCTTCCCAGTGGCCCACCGAGTGCCCGAAGAAGCTGGGATTGAACACCTCAGGGTCCGGATGCTCGCGGCCATCCATGTAGATCACGCGCCACGGACGCATCGCGCCGCCCGAAAGAACGAAGATGCGCTGGATCGCGGGCACCTGAATGATCTGCAACCCGAACGGCACGGCGAACTGGCGCGGTCCGCCCGGCGGTGTGCAGCGCACATGCGGATCATCGACGAAGGTTCTGGACTGCCGGTAGTCGTACAGCGCACGCGCCCAGGGCTGGAAGGGGATTTCCTCCGGCGGCGGAAAACGCGCGCCGCCCACCGCCGGCCCGAGGCCACGATCCCAGAAGCCAATGCCGCTGACCTCGGGGCCGAGGTTGGGCTTGCCATCGGCCAAGCGCGGCGTGGGCCGCGTGTCGGCTGAAGCGGCTGGCTTGCGCGCCATGCCTTCGGCAGCAGGGGCCGGGGTAAACAGGCTGATGCTCAGCGGCAGCGCGGCAGCGGCCGCGATCAATAGCTTGCCAATACGCACGGCGATGGTCCTCGCGTCAGTTCGCGGATTCGCGCGCCTGTTTGGCCTCGCGTTCTTCATTCGCCGCGCGGCCAAACAGCTTCTTGCCGCTTGCCGCCAGCGTGACGTTGCCGGCGTTCAGTGCATTTGCGCCATCCCGCGCCAGCGCGCCTTCGACGACGACCAAATCGCCGGGTTTCAGCGAATTGCGCGTCCAGCCCGAGCGCATCAGCGCCGCAGGAGCGGCGATCTCGCAGGACCAGCTCGTGACGTTGCCGGTGGCCGGGTCCACCACATCGACGAAAAAGTAGCCGTGCGGGTTCATCCACTCGACCTTCGTGACCGCGCCCTCAATCGTGACGGTCTTGCGGCCGTCGTACTGGGCGGCAAAGGAATGGTGCGCCAGAGCGGCGCCCAGCGGCGCCATCACCATCAATGCTGCCAGGACGCCGGGAATGGTTCGGCGGTACGTCATGGTCAATCCCCCAATGCGATGTTGGTGGCCATTGTAGAACAGAGCCGGGTCGAGCGGGGAGCCCGTCGCAAGGCTGTTGCGTCCGCCGCCCCACCGGCTTACGGTGTAGCAACCATGACGGACAAAACCCTTGAGTCGGTTCTGACCGAGAACCGCGTCTTCGCGCCGCCGCCGGCCTTCGCCGCCGCCGCGCGTCCCAATGCCACGGAATTGGCCGCCCTGCACGAGCAGGCCCGCAAAGACCCGGAGGGCTTCTGGGCCGCCCAGGCCCGCGCGCACCTGCACTGGCGCAAGCCCTTCACGCAGGTGCTCGACGCCTCGCAGGCCCCGAACTACCGCTGGTTCGCCGACGGCAAGCTGAATGTGTCGTGGAACTGCCTCGACGCGAACCTGCCCATGCGCCGCGATCACACCGCGCTGCTGTTCGAGGCCGAGGAGGGTCGCGTCGGCACGCTCACCTTCGGCGAACTGCACGCCGCCGTGTGCCGCCTCGCCAATGCGCTGCGTGCGCTGGGCGCGGGCCTGGGCGACCGCATCATCATCTACCTGCCGCTACTGCCCGAGGCCGTCATCGCGATGCAGGCCTGCGCCCGCATCGGCGCGATTCATTCCGTGGTATTCGGTGGCTTCTCGGCGCTCGCGCTGCGTGATCGCATCGAAGATGCCGGTGCGCGCTTCGTCATCACCGCCGATGGCGGCGCGCGCGGCGGCAAGGTGGTGGAACTGAAGGCCGCAGTAGACAAGGCGCTGGAAGACGGCCACGCCGCCACCATCGAGCGCGTGATCGTGCTGAAGCACACCGGCGAGAACGTGCCGATGCACTCGCGCGATGTGTGGTGGCACGACATCACCGCGCAGCAAAGCGCCGAGTGCGAACCCGAATGGGTGGATGCCGAGCATCCGCTGTTTCTGCTCTACACCTCCGGTTCCACCGGCACGCCCAAGGGCATTCAACATTCCAGCGCAGGCTACCTGCTCGGCGCGAAACTCACCTCCGCGTGGGTGTTTGATCTGAAGCCCGACGATGTGTTCTGGTGTACTGCCGATGTGGGTTGGGTCACCGGCCATAGCTATGTGGCCTATGGACCGCTGGCCAATGGCGTTACCACCGTGTTGTATGAAGGCGCGCCCACTTATCCTGATGCGGGCCGCTTCTGGCGCATCATCCAGAACCACAAGGTCACGGTGTTCTACACCGCTCCCACGGCAATCCGCGCGCTGATGAAACTGGGCGATGCGATTCCGCAAGCCTACGATCTGAGTTCACTGCGTTTGCTTGGCAGCGTCGGTGAGCCGATCAATCCTGAAGCGTGGATGTGGTATCACCGCGTGATTGGCCGTGGCCGCTGCCCCATTGTCGATACCTGGTGGCAGACCGAAACCGGCGCGATCATGATTGCGCCGGTGCCCGGCGTCACCGCAACGAAGCCCGGTTCCTGCACGCAGCCGCTGCCCGGCATCGACGCCGACATCGTGGATGAAGAAGGCGAGCCGGTGAAGGGCGCGGAGGCGGGCGGATACTTGGTGATCAAACGCCCGTGGCCGTCGATGCTGCGCACGATCTGGGGCAACAATGATCGCTACATCGGCGCGTACTGGGAGAAATTCCACAATCGTTACTATGTGGCCGGCGACAGCGCGCATCGCGACGCCGATGGTTACTACTGGATCATGGGCCGCATCGACGATGTGCTGAACGTCGCCGGTCATCGTCTGGGCACGATGGAAAT
>JAITMN010000226.1 GCA_031277355.1 Nevskiaceae bacterium
TGCAATTCGATGGTCAGATACGCGATGCAGCGGCGCGCGTCGAGTTGATAGGGTGCGATGATCGCACCGGTGGGGCAGGCGGGCATGCAGGCGGTGCAGGTGCCGCAGTGCGCGCTGGCGGGTTCATCCATCGGCAGCGGCAGATCGGGGAGAATTTCGCCGAGAAAAAACAGCGATCCGGCATCGCGTGCGATCAGGTTCGTGTGCTTGCCGATGAAACCCAGACCTGCGTTGCGCGCGAGCGCTTTTTCCAGCACGGGGCCGGAATCCACGAACACGCGATAGGCGTGCGGGTTGATCTGCGCGGCGATGGCTTCGGCCAGACGCGCCAGCGCGGGGCGCATCACGCGATGATAGTCGCGGCCCAGCGCGTAGCGTGATATGTAGCCCAGCGCCGGATCGGTCAGCACTTCATCGGCATCGCGGGCCTCGCGCGGCCAGTAGTTCTTGCGCAGGCTGATCACGCGCAATGTGCCGGGCTGCAATTCGGCGGGGCGGCTGCGGCGCAGGCCGTGACGCTGCATGTAGTGCATCTGGCCGTGGTGACCCTGATCGAGCCAGTGTTGCAGATACGTTTCATCTTCGGGCAATTCCACACCGCTGACGCCCACGGCGTCGAAGCCCTGCGCCCGTGCGAGGGATTCCAGTTGTGTGCGCGTCAGTGCGGTGGTCATTTCAGCCAGTATACTTTTGCGATGGACCTGCCTTCGACGTTACACACCGCCGCGCAGGTGCGGCGCATCGAGGCTGCGGCGATGGAACAGGGCGTGCCGGAAGTCACGCTGATGTCGCGCGCGGGCGCGGCGGCTTGCCGCCTGCTGTTGCAGCGCTGGCCGCAGGCGCGGCGCATCGGCGTGGTGTGCGGCGGCGGCAACAATGGCGGCGATGGATTTGTGGTGGCGCAGTTGCTGCGCGAGTCGCGGCATGACGTGCGGGTGATCACTTGCGGCGATGCGGCGCGCACGGGTGAGGGCGCGGCGGCGCAGGCGTGGAAGCAGATGCTGGCGGCGGGCGTTGAAGTGATGGCCTTCAACGATGCGCGAGCCATCGAGTCTCTGCGTCAGTGCGATGTGATCGTCGATGCGCTCTTGGGCATTGGCGTGCGTGCGCCGCTGAAGCCCGAAGCGGTGGCGGTGATCGATGCCATCAACGATTGCGCGCGTCCGGTGTTGTCGCTCGATGTGCCTTCGGGTCTTGATCCGGATAGCGGCGCAGCGTTGCCTGCGGTGCGCGCCACCGCAACGATTACGTTTCTGGCGGTGAAACAGGGGCTTTATCTGCGCGACGGGCCACGTTGTCGCGGTGAGTTGCGTTTTGATTCGCTGGGCGGTTCGCCGGGCAGTGACGATGACTTTGTGACTTCTTCGGCGCAAGCCCCTGCGCTGCGAAGGCTTGGTCGCGCTGATTTGAGCGCCGTCACCGCGCCGCGATCTCATGATGCGCACAAGTCGCAGTTTGGCCGCGTGCTGATCGTTGGCGGCGGGCCGGGCATGCCGGGTGCGGTGCGGCTGGCTGGTGAGGCGGCGCTTCGTGTTGGCGCGGGGCTGGTTACCGTCGCCACGCTGGCGGTGCATCAGTGCGTTGTGCTGGGGGCGCGTCCTGAGTTGATGTGTCTTGCCATCGACGATGCGGCGTCGCTGGCCGCGCGGCTGCCTGCGTTTGATGTCATCGCCATCGGGCCGGGGCTGGGCACCGGCGAATGGAGCCGCCTCGCGCTGTGGACGGTGCTGTCGCATTGCCGCGCCGATCAGGGCCTGGTGGTGGACGCCGACGCGCTGAATCTGCTGTCGATGCTCGAAGGTCTGCCGCGCAATCCGGACTGGATTCTGACGCCGCATCCGGGCGAAGCCGCGCGACTGCTCGACATCCCCATAGCGCAGGTGCAGGCCGACAGGCCCGCTGCGCTGGCCGCTTTGGTGGAACGCTGGGGCGGCGTCGTTGCGCTAAAGGGCGCGGGCACGCTGATCGGCCGCACAGGGACCACGCCGCTGCTGTGCGATCTGGGCAATCCGGGCATGGCCGTGCCGGGCATGGGCGATGTGCTCACCGGCGCGATCAGCGGCCTGCTGGCGCAGCATCGCGATCCGCTGGCGGCCACGGCGGCCGGTGTGTATCTGCATGCGCTGGCGGGCGATCAATGCGCCAGCGGCGGCGAGCGCGGCATCCTCGCGCTGGAAGTGGCCGGGCAACTGCGCACGGCGTTGGGTCAGGCGCGGTGATCGTCGAGCGCGTGCTTGAAGACGAAGCGGCGACGCTGGCGTTGGCTGCGCGGTTGGCGTTGGCGATGCCGGCGCGCGATCAGCCGCTGATCGTGTACCTGCAAGGGGATTTGGGCGCGGGGAAGACCACCTTCACGCGCGGCGTGCTGCGCGCGCTGGGCTATGGCGGCGCGGTGCGAAGCCCCACCTACGGGCTGGTGTCGGAGTACGCGCTGGAAGCGGGCGTGGTTCTCCACCTCGACCTGTACCGCCTGCGCGGCGCGGAGGAACTGGAGGCGCTGGCGTTGCCCGACCTGCTGCCCGGCAGCCGCCTGTGGCTGATCGAATGGCCGGAGCAGGGCGAAGGCGCACTGCCGCCCGCCGACGTGCGCGTATCGCTGGGCGTGGCCGGGCAGGGGCGGATCGCCCGGCTGGAATCTCTCACGATCCCCGGCAGCCAATGGGTTGGCGGGGCTTTCGGAAGTTCCGTAGCATGAAATACCAGTATCTGCCTATTTTCTAATGATTTTCCCCCTTGAAACCGGCCTCGATTGGCTCCAAGATACCCTCCCATGAATCTGTGGGCGCGGCGTTTTCTGGGCTTGGCGATGTGGGTTGCGATAGCCCCGCTGGCTTGGTCGGCGGCCACGCTGCGCGGCGTCGAGGTGGACGCCGCCACCGCCAACGGTGCGCGCATCACGCTGCGCGCCTCCGGGCCGGTGGCCGAGAAGGTGTTCAGTCTCGACAGTCCTCATCGTCTCGTCGTTGATCTGCCGGCCACGAAGCTGGCCGATGGTCTGGCGCTGCCCAAGTCCGCCGGGCCGGTGAAGGCCGTGCGCAGCGGCTTGCAGCCGGGCAGCACGCTGCGGCTGGTGTTCGAGCACGCGGGGATTGCGTGGAAGGTGCGGGATGCTGGCGCGGGTGTCATCGTCATCGAGTTTGGTAATGCGATTGGCG
>JAITMN010000248.1 GCA_031277355.1 Nevskiaceae bacterium
ACGGTGGGGTGATGCTTGAATTGCTGGAAGGCTTCAAACGGCGACAGGCGCGGGTCTTTGTAATCAAGACCGACCACATAGCCCACATAAACGCGATCATCATTCAGGTGATAGACAAAGCTGCCGCCGTATTCTTCCGGCGCAAGCGGCCAGCCTAGCGAATGTTCGATCAGGCCCGGCTCGACGCGGCCTGCGGGCAACTGCCAAAGCTCCTTCATGCCGAGCGCAAAGGTTTGTGGCGAGCGATCCGCGTCGAGGCGATAGTGCGCGATCAGGCGTTTGGCGAGGCTTCCACGGCATCCTTCCGCGACAATGGTCGTGCTTGCGCGAATCAGCGGACCGGCGGTGAAATCGGCAGTGGGATTGCCATGCGCGTCGAGGCCCATGTCGCCGACCTGCACGCCGGCCACTGAGCCGTCGGCGTTGAACAGCGGCGCGGCGGCGGCAAAGCCTGCGAGCACATCAACGCCCAGGTCTTCGGCGTCCCGCGCCATCTTCGGCGTCAATTGGCCCAGCGAGACGATCACATTGCCGCGATTGTGCTGTTGCGGCGGCACCGGCAGACGATGCGCGCCGTCGCGCGTGAGCCAGGCGAAGGTATCGCGCGTGGCCGGCACGCAGGTGGCCGGTGGATCATCGCGCCAGCCCGGCAGCAGCGCATCGAGCGCCTGCGGTTCCAGCACCGCGCCGGACAGCGCATGGCCGCCCACTTCGGCGGCTTTTTCCAGCACGCACACGGAGCGTTCGGGATTCAGTTGCTTCAACCGGATGGCACACGCAAGCCCCGCCGGACCCGCGCCGACGACGACAACGTCGTACTGCATTTCATCGCGTTCAATCATGGCGGCGCAGTTTAGCCGTCCAACGCCAAATCCGGTTCTCCCAATTGCGCCAGAATGGCTTGACGCGAGCGTTGCATCACCTCATCCACTGCATCGTGTTCGGTGGACGCCGGTGGCGGGATCGGTTCGAGCAGCGATACTTCGACCCGCCCCGGTCGCGGCCGCATTCCGCCCGGCGGCAGCGCCGCACGCGCGCCACGGATCACCACCGGCAGCACCGGAAACTGCGCCCGCGCCGCGACGACGAACGCGCCCGCGCGAAAGCGCATCAACCCCGGCTGCGCCTGGAAGGTGCCTTCGGGAAAAAACGCCAGCGAGCGGCCCTTGCTGGCGCGTTTGAGCAGCTTGCGTGTGTCGCGTGCGCCTTTCTGGCCCCGGCCTCGATCCACGAACTGCGCGCCGATCCGGCGCAGCAGCAGATTCGCCAGCGGCACGCGGCTCATCTCGCGCTTGATCACGAAGCCAAAGCGCGGCGGCAGCGCGGCGCACAGCACGATGCCATCGAGGTAACTGGAGTGATTGGCGACGACGACGAAGGGCTGCTCGCCCAGCCGTTCGGCGCGGCGCACGGTCAGCCGCATGCCCGCCAGCATCAAGAACAGCTTCGCGGCGGCGCGCGCCACGCGGCGTCGTGCCGTCAACCCCGGCAGCGGCAGGATCAGCGCCAGCGCGGTGAGCGAAATCACCGTGAACACCAGCCCGGCCCAGAGTGCATAGGGCAGCGCCAACCAGCGAGGCAGCGGGGAGGGCGGAGGATTCATCGGCAAATAGTGTGACCCGGTTCTCGTTATGTTAATACTCTGCCGATGTTGTGAGGGCGATCACGCAGCGACTCCCCCAAGCGGACGATACTGCCTCCCGTGCTAGCGTAAACTAACCAGCGGGATGTCCATAAAGTGAGCAGAACTTCCAGTGCCGCTCTAGTCCGGCCGATGATCGGCCCGGTCGATGCGATGGAATCGTCGCTCGATCCTGCGGTCGGCCGTTTTCTCGACGGCGCATGGATGGAGCGCGGATTGTCGTCCAACACGCTGGCGGCCTATCGCGCCGACCTGCTGGCGCTGTCGCGCTGGCTGGCTTTGCGCCATGTGCCGGTGGCGAAGGCCACGCGCGCCGATCTGCTGGATTTCATTGCCTGGCGCGTGCAATCCGGCGCGCGTCCGCGCTCCACCGCGCGGCAGTTGTCGTCGTTTCGCCGCTTTTTCCGTCATCTGGTGCGCGAAGGCGCGCTGCGCGAAGACCCCACCGCGCAGATTGCGATGCCGAAGGTCGGCCGTTCGCTGCCCAAGTCGTTGACCGAAGCCGAAGTGGAATTGCTGCTGAACGCGCCGCTGATCACCGAACCGCTGGGCTGCCGCGACCGCACGATGCTCGAAGTGCTGTACGCCACGGGCCTTCGCGTGTCGGAACTGGTGGCGCTGAAACATTCGCAGTTGAACATGAACCAGGGCGTGTTGCGCGTGGTGGGCAAGGGCGACCGCGAGCGGCTGATTCCGCTGGGCGAGGAAGCGCAGCGCTGGCTGAAGGACTTCATCGGCGGCGCCCGCAATGAAATACTGCTGGATCGTCACACCGACTATCTGTTTCCCACGCGCCGGGGCGATCACATGACGCGCCAGGCGTTCTGGCACATCATCAAGCGCTATGCCCGCAAGGCCGGCATCGCCAAGGAGCTCTCGCCGCATACGCTGCGTCACGCCTTTGCCACGCATCTGCTGAATCACGGCGCGGACCTGCGCGTGGTGCAGATGCTGCTGGGGCACAGTGATCTGTCCACCACGCAGATTTATACGCACGTGGCGCGTGAGCGGATGAAAGACCTCCATGCGCGGCATCATCCGCGCGGTTGAGGGTTGGCGGTGCTAGACTCCGGGGAATGAAACTCTCGCTGGCATTGCTGTTTGCGTTCACGCTGCCGCTGGCCTCCTGTGCGCAGGAGCAGTCGTCAGGCAATTCCACCCAGTCTGCCGGGGCGGTGGGCTCCAATGGCGCGGCCTCTGCGCCTTCGAGCGCCCAGCCCCCCATCGACGGCGACGACCCGCGCGTTGCGCTGGCGGCGAAAATCCCCGGCGCTCAGCCGCAGGACCTGCGCGCCACGCCGGTGCCCGGTGTGTACGAACTCTCGCATGGCTCGGAGGTGTCCTACGTCACCGCCGATGCACAATACATTTTCGCCGGCGATCTGTACCGCATCACCGACGGCGGCACGTTCCCGAATCTTTCCGAGCAGCGCCGCCGCGAGATGCGCAAGGCGCAGGTCGATGCGGTGCCCGAGTCCGAGATGATCATCTTCGGCCCGAAGAATGCCGCGCACACGATCACCGTGTTCACCGATGTGGATTGCACCTGGTGTCAGCGGCTGCACAGCCAGATTGCCGAATACAACGATCTGGGGATTCGCGTGCGATATCTGTCGTATCCGCGCACCGGTCCCGACACGGAAAGCTGGTACAAGGCCGAAGCGGTGTGGTGCGCGAAGGATCGGCGCAAGGCGCTCACCGACGCGAAGCTCGGCGCGGAGATGCCGAAGGCGAAGAACTGCGCAACCCCGCTCGTGGCGAAGGAATACGAGTTGGGTCAGCAAATCGGCATTGAGGGCACGCCCGGCGTGGTGCTGGATGATGGCGAGTTGATCCCCGGATACGTGCCGCCGCCGCAGTTGCTGGCGCACCTGAAAGACCCCGAGCGCCGGATGGACCCGGCTCAGTCCAACAACTAGACCACCGCGCTGGCGCAGCCTCGCTGCGCCGGATGCGCCCGGCGCGCTGAAAACCGCTAGCGTTCGAGCAATTCCCGCTTGCCGGGTCTGCCGTCCCATTCCTTGCCGTCGGCGGGGCCGGGTTTTTTCTCCGTGATCACCGGCCACGACTTGGCCAGGTCCGCGTTGATTTTCAGAAAGTCTTTCTGATCGGCGGGCACTTCGTCTTCGGAGAAGATCGCTTCGGCCGGACACTCCGGCTCGCACAGCGTGCAGTCGATGCACTCATCCGGGTCGATGACGAGAAAGTTCGGGCCTTCGTGGAAGCAGTCCACGGGGCAGACTTCCACGCAATCCATGTATTTGCACTTGATGCAGTTTTCGGTGACGACAAAGGTCATGTAAGACGATCCGCTAGGCTGGTCCGGGCGCGCATTTTGCCACGATAGCGGGCGCGGCTGGGAGGCGTGTCCGCGCCATTACTCATCGAAGCGCCGCGACATCACCGCGCGGTGCAGTTCCTCGCGGCCCGCCGCGCGGTCGGCCAGATACCCCCGCAGCGCGTGGCGCGAGGAGGGAAAGGCCAGTTCCGCCCAGGGAATCCCGGATTCATCGACCAATTGCGATTCCAGGCTTTCCGGCCCTGCGCCGAAGCTCCCGTCGATCAGTCGCGCGCGGAAAAACACATGCACCTGACGCGCTTCGGGAATATCGACGATGGACAGCATCGAGCCGATTTCCACCCGCGCCAGCGCCTCCTCAAAGCACTCGCGCGCCGCGCCCTGCGCCAACGTTTCCCCGTTCTCCATGAACCCGGCCGGGATGGTCCAGTACCCGCGACGCGGCTCGATGACGCGGCGGCAGATCAGGATGCGGCCCTGGTACTCGGGCACGCAGCCCACGACGATGCGGGGATTTTCGTAGTGGATGGCCTGACAGGCCGGGCACACCTGCCGGGGGCGATTGTCGCCGGGCGGGATTTCGTAGGCGGTGGGCGCGCCGCAGTGGGGGCAGAAGCGGTTTGGGGTCATGAGGCGTATTTTCGGTTGATTCCACCAGAAATGCAGCGCGCATTTTTTCGACCGACCAGCAATGCTTTGACGCTGGGCCAAGTGGCCGCGAGGAGGTGTCGGCATGAATTTTCCAAACCCGGAAACGAAAGCCCCGGCTCGGGGCCGGGGTGGGTTTCGCAGGTATTACATGATGGGTCGTAGGCTCGCGCCCATTGGAAGCCATCACCAACCTTCCGCGCGATTGTAGACCTTCGAGCCGGACAGGGTCAATTCGCATGCCCAACACGCTGCAATATCGTCCCGTGCTGATCGACACGCTGATCAGCAACGAACGCATGAGCAGTTATCAAAGCGTATTCCATCCTGCCAATGACGTGCAGTTGATGGGCGTTTATCTGTGGAACGCCCATGTTTGTGGCGTCTTGTACCCGCTGATTGGCGCGGTGGAAATTGCGCTGCGCAATGCCATCAACCACGCGCTGCTGGCCGATTTGGGCGGATTCTGGTGGGCCGGAGCGAAGCTGCGCTACTGCTCCTCCCCGTCTGGCGCAGAGGTGCCTTATCCGGTGCAGGCCGTGCGTGAGAATTTCGCCAAGGCCACGCGCAGCTATGTGGTTGAACAGCGCCGTCGCCATGCCGTGCGTGGCAATGTGCGGCCTCACCATGATGGCGTCATCGCCAAGACGGAGTTCTCGACGTGGGAGTTTCTGCTGTACCCCGAGTTCATGGGGCGCGGGCTGATTTGGCCCAAGTATCTGTCGTCAGTATTTCGTGGGCCGTGGCCGGTGTCTGAGGCGGGCGCGATGCTGCTTCACGTCCGGCGTCTGGTGGCGACGCTGCGCGAATTCCGCAATCGGCTGTTTCACCATGAACCGGCATGGAAGCGATATGGCGTATTGACACAGGCCGACGCCTTGCAACACCTGCAAGAGAAGATCGGCAAGGCCGAAAGTCTGCTGACTCTGATTCACCCGGATAGTCTGCGGCTGTTGCAGGTCAATGGATTTGTGCAGGATGCGCGTCGCGCCTGTAGCGTCGAGGTGATCAGGCGCTTTCAACACGTAGCGCAGGTTCACAAGGTCATTTCGCCGCCACCCCTGCATCAGCAGGAGCGACTTTGAGAAAGAAGGTGGTGCCCGTGGCCCGAATCGAACGGGCACGATCTTGCGATCGGCAGATTTTGAGTCTGCTGCGTCTACCAGTTCCGCCACACGGGCCTGTGGAGTCAGCGGGCGCAATGGTAAGCGGTTTTTTTGCCGCCGTCCTGCGACCTTTTTCGGTTTTCGGGCATCCAAGGGGGTAATGGGACGTTTTGCCGACATTGACATCGACGCCGCACTAGTCGCGCGGGCCGCCGCCGGCGACCCGCCGGCGCGTCAGGCCCTCTACGACGCGGTGGCCGGGCCGGTGTTCGCGCTGGTTCGGCGCATCGTCCGCGAGCGCGCCACGGCGGAAGACTTGTTCCAGGACGTGCTGGAGCAGATGTACCGCCGCCTCACCTCCTGGCGCAACGAAGCTCCGTTCGGCTTCTGGGTGCGCCAGATCGCGGTACGCCGCTGTCTGATGCACCTGCGCTCGCCCTGGCAGCGGGCGCGGCACGCGCTCGACGCGCTGCTGCCCGAGTCCGAACCCACTGCCCCCGAGACGCCTCTCCCGGAACTGATCGACCTTTCCCGCGCGCTCGACCGGCTCTCGCCGACGGCGCGTGCGGTGCTGTGGCTGCACGACGTCGAGGGGCTGACGCATGAGCAGATCGGCGCAGCCTGCGGTCAGAGCGCCAGTTTTTCCAAATCTCAATTGTCGCGGGCGCATGCGGCGCTGCGCCGCCTGATGCAAGGCGCGAAGGAGCAATCATGCCGGGTATCCACGCCGCCGATGGCGGCATCGCCGAAGGGAGTGTCGCCGTGAATGGGGCTGCGTTGCAGACGTTGTCGAGCTTTGAGGGCGAAACGCCGCCCTATGCCTTCGACGAATTCCAGCGGCGCGGCGCG
>JAITMN010000044.1 GCA_031277355.1 Nevskiaceae bacterium
CCAGTGGAAGAACGTGATCGTGAAGTCTTCATAATGATGCCCCCCGGCGGATGAATCGTTGTGTACCGGATTTGTTGTCTTACAGAGAATCTGCTGTTATCTGCTTTGCGTCCTCATGCTCTTCAAAGCGCTTGTCAGGCTGCATCCAAAACGCCAGCAGCAAGCCCAGGCCCATCAGCACGATGCTGCACAGGAACGGCAACTCCCAGTTGCCGGTGCGGTCGATCAGATAGCCGGCCACGACGGGGCTCAAGATCGCCGCCGCCGCCGAGCCGGTGTTCATCATGCCGCTGGCCGTGCCGGAGTGATTCGGCGCGATGTCCATCGGAATGGCCCACATCGGGCCAATGGTCAGTTCGGCGAAGAAGAAGCCCAGCGACAGGCACAGCAGCGAAATCATCAGGCTCTGCGTGAACATCAGCGGGAACAGCGTGACCAGCGTCAGCAGCATGCACACCGACACCATCCAACTGCGTGCGCGTTTCAGATTGCCGGTGCGCCGCAGGATGCGATCACTGATGATGCCGCCGAGTGTGTCGCCCACTACACCGGCGAAGAACACGCTGGATGCGAACAGCGCGGTGTCTTTCAGGTTCAGGTTGTGCCGTTGCAGGAAGTATTGCGGAATCCAGCTCAGGAACAGCCACAGCGTCCAGCCGTAGCAGAAATACACGATGGTTACCGGCGCCATGCGCTTGAACAGCGCGCCCCACGCCAGCGGTTTTTTCTTTTTCGTCTGCGCCTGCGGCAGCACCGCCAGTTCTTCGGGCGTGATGCGCGGATGATCCTTCGGGCGTTCGGTGTAGACCCACGCCCACAGCGCCACCCAGATGAAGCTGATCACCGCGCACACATAGAACGACTGACGCCATCCCCATTTTGTCATGATGAATATCACTGCCGCCGGCGCGGCGGCGTTGCCGATGCGCGCCGCCGCGTGCGTGATGCCCTGCGCGAAGCCGCGTTTGTCCGGCGCGACCCAGCGCGACATCGCCGAAGTGGCCGCCGGGAATGTGGCGCCTTCGCCAAAGCCCAGCAGCACGCGGGCCACCACGAGCGAGATCAATCCGCCGGCCATGCCGGTCATCACCGTGGCGCTCGCCCAGACGATGCCGCAGGCGATCAGCGTGCGGCGCGCGCCGAAGCGGTCGCTGACCCAGCCGCCGATGATTTGAAAGATCAGATAGGGATAGGCGAAAGCGGAGAAGACGAAACCGATCTGCGTGTTGCTGAGGTTGAATTCCCCCCGGAATCCTTCGGCTGCGGTGCTGACGTTCACGCGATCCAGGTACGTGATGAAGTACATCATGCACAACAGACCCAGGACAACGCTCGTTATCCGCACACCTTTCATCGACTTCCCCCCGTCCCGATGAGGTTTGCACCGGGCCGCGATTTGCGTTTTTACGAATTCATGCCGCGCGCCGCTCAACCTTCGGCGCGGCATGCGCGGCGAAGTAATCCATTGCCGCCTGAACGCCGCTGCCTGCAAGCGCAACACCCGCCAGCTTCAAGCCCATTTCGCAACCGGCCAGCGCCGCCAGCAGCGTCAGATCATTGCTGTCGCCCAGATGACCGATGCGAAACATCCGCCCTTTGAGTTTTCCGAGGCCCATGCCCAGCGACAGATCAAAACGCTGATGAATCAGATGTCGCAGCGCATCGGCATCCACGCCCGTTGGCATGATCACGCCCGTGAGCACCGGCGAATAACGGCGCGGATCGGCGCATTGAATCGGCAGACCCCAGGCGTTCACCGCCGCACGCACGCCCGCGCCCCAGCGCATATGCCGTGCGAAGACATTGTCGAGCCCTTCGGTGAGCAGCATGTCCAGCGTTTCAGACAACGCATACAGCAGATTCGTGTTCGGCGTGTAGGGCCAGTAGCCGTTCTGGTTCATCGCGATGATTTCGTCCCAGGCCCAGAACGCACGCGGCAACGCGGCGGTTTTCATCGCCTCCAGCGCACGCGGCGACACGGCGTTGAAGCTGATGCCCGGCGGCAGCATCAACCCTTTCTGCGAACCGCCGACGGACACATCCACGCCCCATTCGTCATGACGATAATCGGCGCTGCCCAGACCGGAAATCGTATCGACCATCAGCAGTGCCGGATGACCGGCCATGTCGATGGCGCGGCGCACCGCTGCGATGTCGGAGGTGACGCCGGTGGAAGTCTCGTTGTGCACCACGCACACCGCGCGGATGTTGTGCGCCGTGTCTTTGCGCAGGCGCTGCTCGATCAGCTCCGCGTCCACGCCGCGCCGCCACGCCCCGGCCTGCGGCAGTTGGTCGTCCGCGGCGTTGGTGGCGAGGATTTCCGGTTGCAGGCCGAGCCGGCGGGCCATCTTCGTCCACAGCGCGGCGAAGTGGCCGGTTTCGTACATCAGCAATTGATCGCCGGGACTCATCGTGTTCGACAGCGCCGCCTCCCAAGCCCCCGTGCCGGACGCGGGGTAGATCACCACCGGGTGCGAGGTCTTGAACACCTTGCGAATGTCGGCCAGCACCTTGCGCCCCAGCGCGCCGAACTCCGGGCCGCGATGGTCGATGGTGGGCAGGCTCATCGCCCGCAGAACGCGCTCCGGGACCGGACTGGGCCCTGGAATTTGCAGGAAGTGCTTGCCCGAAGGGTGGAAGTCCAGTTCAACCATGATTGCGAATCGTTCCTGAAGGGTAAAAAGAGGATCGCAGAAGTGAATACAAAACTCAAAATTATTTAGATTGGGGCAAAATTCTGGCACTATTCGACTTTCAGCCGCTCCAAATCTTTTGTATCCAGAATCTGCCGACGCGGAGAAGCCTTCATGGAAAGCGTAATCCCCATCTCACGGCGTTCGCTGCACGACGAGGTGGTCGAGCGGGTGCGCGCCATGTTGATCGAGGGCCAGATTGCTCCGGGTTCGAAGCTCAACGAGCGCGAGCTATGCCAATTGCTGCATGTGTCGCGCACGCCGCTGCGTGAAGCGATCAAGCGCCTGGCCTCGGAGGGGCTGGTTGATCTGCTGCCCAATCGCGGTGCGGTGGCGGTGAGATTGAGCGAGGCCGACGTGCTCAGCGCGTTTGAAGTGCTGGCCGAGTTGGAAGGCATGTCGGGGCAACTGGCGGCCGAGCGGATGACCGCCGAGGAATTGGCGCAGGTCCAGACGCTGCACCACGAGATGCTCGCCAGCTTCGAGCGCCGCGATCTGCACAACTACTATCGCTTCAACGCGCAGATTCATGCCGCAGTGAACCGGGCCGCGAAGAATCCACTGCTGACGAAGACCTATCGCGAGATCAATGCCCGCGTGCAATCGCTGCGCTTCAAGACCAATCAGAATGAAGCCAAGTGGACGCGCTCGGTGGCCGAACACGAGCAGATGGTGTCGTTGCTGAAGGCCCGCGATGCGGCGGGCATGCGTGCGTTGCTGGTGGAACATCTGCTGTGCAAGCGCGACACGGTGCTGGAGCAGATGCGGCTGATCGCGCTGGCCCAGCGAGGGGTGGCATGAGGCAAGCTCCTGCCATCAATCCGGCCCGCCGCCGGTTCCTGAAATCCGCCGCAACCGGGGCGGCAGGGATGGCGTTGGCTCATGCCTTGCCCGCTCTTGCGGCAACCGCCGGCGCACCGTTAACGGCCACGCCGCTGAGTGAGCGTCTGCGCCTGATTTCCGGCGCGGGCGGCAATGTGCTGGCGTTGAGCACCAACGAAGGCATCCTGATGGTCGATGGCGGCGAAGCCGCGCACGCGCCGGCGCTGCTGGAACAGATTGCCGGCAGCCGCGACACCCGCCGCATCCGCATGCAGATCAACACACACTGGCACCCGGAACACACCGGCGCAAATGATCTGCTGGGCGCTCAGGGCACGCGCATCCTCGCGCACGAAAACACCAAGCTCTGGATGACCACCGACATCGACCTGCCCTGGCAGGGCAAGATGTATCCGCCGCGTGCGCCCGTTGCGTGGCCCACCGAAACCACCTACACCGATGGGCAAGTGGACTTCGGCGGCCAGACCGTGCGCTATGGCTATCTGCCGCAGGCGCACACCGACGGCGATCTGTATGTGTTTTTCCCCGCCGAGAATGTGATGGCCGCAGGCGATGTGCTGGGCGGCGCTCAATACCCGATTCTCGACTGGTGTACCGGCGGCTGGATCGGCGGCCTGCTCAATGCCACCAAGGCGCTGCTCGATCTCACCGACGCCTCCACGCGATTCATCGCGGGGCAGGGCGCGGTGCTGTCGCGCGCCGATGTAGAAGCGCAGCATGAAATGCTCACGGCCATACGCGGCAAACTCGTGGCGATGATCAAGAAGGGCGCAAGCCTCGATGAAATGATGGCTGCCGCTCCCACCAAAGACTTCGACGCGCGCTGGGGTGATCCGAATCTGCTGATGACCAACGCCTATCCCGGCCTGCTCGGGCATGTGCGTGAACTGGGTGGAATCCTGTGATGAAGACTCCTGCAATGGCAATGGCGGTGTTATCCGCGAGCTTCGCATCGCTGGGGCTGGCGCAGACGGCTTCGGAAGACCAGGTCAAACACAACGTCGCGCTGCTCGATGAGTATTGCAGCGAGTGCCACAACACCACCGACTATGCCGGCTCGATTGCTTTTGATGTGGTCGACGCGCATAACTTGGGCGAGGAGCCCAATGTCTGGGAGGCGATGGTGCGCAAGCTGCGCGGCCGGATGATGCCTCCGCCCGGTGCGAAGCAGCCGAGTCAGGAATCGGTGGATGCGCTCGTGAAATGGGCCGAGACGGGCCTTGATACTATTGCCGCCGCCAAGCCCAACCCCGGTCATGTGGGACTGAAGCGGCTCAATCGCACCGAATATGGCTATGCGATTGAAGACCTGCTCGGCGTGAAAGTCGATGTGGCGGGGCTGTTGCCCAAGGACATCGAAACCGAAGGCTTCGACAATGTTGCCGCTGCGCTTCAGGTGTCGCCGTCGTTTCTGGATCAATACATCTCGGCGGCGCGCGAAGTGGCGCGGCAAGCCGTGGGCAATGCCGGCTCGCCCGCCATCAACACCACGTATCGCCTGGCCGAAGATGGTCAGGCCGTGCACAAAGATGGCCTGCCGCTGGGCACGCGCGGTGGCACGGTGGTGCAGCACGATTTTCCCGCCGATGGCGAATACAGCTTCAACATCCGCATCGGCATCGCGCACTCCTACAACAACGCCGGTTATGTGGATGGCCTTGATCAAGAGAACAAGGTGATCCTGACCATCGACGGCAACCGCATCTTCGAGGGCGTTGTCGGCGGGCGCGAAGAACTGGCCGCATCGGATCACGATCAGCCGGGCACCACGAAAATACGCCACGACAAACTCTCGAACATCCGCGCAAAAATTGCAGCCGGTCCGCACGCGGTTGGTGTTTCCTTCGTCGCCCGAACGTTGGCCGAGTCCGACAGCCTGCTCAAGCCGCTGACGCCGGGCCTGGGCACCGACCGCCTGCCGTGGATCACGTCGATGGAAGTGCGCGGCCCGTTTGACGCCACCGGCGTCAGCGACACGCCGAGCCGCCGGCGCATCTTCGTCTGCAAGCCGGCCACGCAAGCCGACGAAACGCCCTGCGCCACGCAAATCATCGCGCAGTTGGCGCGTCGGGCTTATCGCAGGCCGGTTACCGAAGCCGAAGTTGCCGTGCCGCTGCGCTTTTATACCGAAGCGCGCACCACCGGCGACTTTGATCGCGGCATCGAAGCGGCGTTGACCGCCGTGCTCGCCAGTCCGAAGTTTCTCTATCGCGCTGAAGTGGCTCCGCACGACGCCAAGCCCGGCAGTGTGTATCCGCTGTCTGATCTGGAATTGGCGTCGCGGCTGTCGTTCTTCCTGTGGAGTCAGGGCCCGGACGACGAACTGCTTCAGATCGCAACGCAGGGCAAGCTGCAAGACCCGGTGGTGCTCGAACAGCAGGTCAAGCGCATGCTCACCGATGCGCGTTCGGAGTCGCTGGTCACGAACTTTGCCAATCAATGGCTGCGCGTGTCGAAGGTTCATGACAACGATCCGGACCCGCGTCTGTTCCCCGAATTCGATCCCACGCTGCGCCCGGCTTATCTGCGCGAGATGGAGTTGTTCGTCGACAGCATCCTGCGTTCGGATCGCAGCGTCGTGGACCTGCTCACCGCCGATCACACCTTCCTCAACGAGCGTTTGGCGGTTCACTACGGCATCTCGAATGTTCGCGGCGCGCAGTTCCGCCGCGTGCAGTTGGCCGATTCAAACCGCTGGGGCCTGCTCGGCAAGGGCGCGATGTTGATGGGCACCTCGTATGGCAATCGCACCACGCCGGTGTTGCGGGGCGCGTGGATACTGGAAAACATCATCGGCACGCCGCCGCATGCGCCGCCGCCCGGCGTTGAAGCGCTGAAGGAAAACACCGATGGCGTGAAGCCCACGACGGT
>JAITMN010000075.1 GCA_031277355.1 Nevskiaceae bacterium
CAGCACCAGACCGCTGCCGGCAAGACCGGAAACCGCGCCAACGGGATTGGGCACGCTGCCGCCGCTGCCGCCAGATGAACCGCCGGGACCACCCGAAGCGCCTGAAGCCGTCGAGCCGCCGGGGCCGCTTGCGCCTGCTTCATCGCTGCCGCTGGCGCCACAGGCGGCCAGCGCGAGTGCGGCGAGTGTCAGCATGGCGGTACGCAGTAACCGGACGCGCGACGGCATCTTCATGGCGAAGGGGCTCCAGTGCCTCTTTAAAAGGGGCTGGAATGGTATTACACAAAGCGGAGGGGCGTTATCCTCCACAACCCGAAGTTGCGGCGGTCGGTTTGGCGCGCGACCCGCGCTATCTCAAGAAAGCGGCGCGTTCAGGCGCGCTGCCTCAGCGAATGACGACGACCTTCACCCCAATGGCTTGCGCGATCGTCTTCCAATCCTTGTCCGCCGTCCAAGCGGGCAAACCTTGCTGCTTGGCAAGCGCCAGACAAGCTCGATCGCCGAGCGACAAGCCCACAGCGGCGGTTGGGCCGCGCAAATGGCCCGCAAGACGAGCCAGGTGTTTGTCCACCGGAATCAGTTCGATCGGCAACGGATCGAGCATCGCGTCGATATCGACCTTGCTCATGCCGGCATGAACGAAGTAACTGACGACTTCTGCATAATTGAGCACGCTCATCCGCGCGACGGAAATCGCATCGGCAACCTGCTTCGCGCCCACCTCTTCCCGCAGCATCGCGATCAGTGCTGATGCATCCAGAATATGGCCGCTCACTCGCCGCTATCTGCCTTGCGTTGTGCCAGAAATCCGCTGACCGAGACCTGCCCGGCACGACCACCGGCGAAGTTCCTGGCGATGGCCTGCGCCCGCGCAACGGCCTGCGCCGCCGTGCGAAGCACGACGCCATCAGCGGTTTCTTCGAGCAAAACCGCCCCTCCCTGCGCCAAACCAAGGCGCCTTCGCAGATCAGCGGGCAGACTCATGCGGCCCTGCGACGTTACGTTGACCTGTGTCGTCATAGTCAGTATCACTGCCGTGTTTTTGCCATCTTGGCATCTTGATGGCACGTTCTTGGATTTTGCCATCATTCTGAAGTAATGGCATGAATTGCGTACTGCGCCACAAGCGCATCTCAGTAATGCGGCGGCCTCTCATCCTCCGCCGAATAAACACTCGGCTCCGACCGCGCCGCCGCCACGCGCTCGCCCAACGCCGCGAGCCGTGCCCGCAAGGCTTCGATCTCCCGTTGCTGGCGATGCAGTTCGTCGCTGAGTTGCGCGTTCGCCTGTTCCAGCCAGGCGATGCGAATTTCGGCTTGATCCAGTCGTTCATCCATAGAAATGAGATTAAATTTAATCCATAACTCACGGATTTATTTTGAATAATTGGCGGAGAGAGTGGGATTCGAACCCACGAACACCCGTGAAGATGTTACTGGAATTCCAGTCCAGCGCCTTCGACCACTCGGCCATCTCTCCGAATCAGAGGGCGCGCGATTCTAGCAGACACACCGCTCGACGCGCCCTGCCCTCACTACTGCCCCTTCTTCTCCTCCGCCTTCTTCTGCTTCTCCTGCTGCCGTTGCTCGCGCCGCTGCTGCCGACGCTCCCGCGCGGTCTGCGGCGCCGGCAACGTGATATTCGTCGGCGCGGCCAGATCAGCATTGGAATAGCGCGGCGGATCATCCACGCAGGGATCACCGGGCTGGCGCGGAACCACCGGCTCATTCAACGCCGGGATGTTCACCGCACGGCGGGTATCAAGGCCCTGCAATCCCGGCGGAACCTGTAGCGGCGGTCTTTCTTCGGCGTTCTCGTAAGCCTGCGGCTTGCTGCAATTCTGCCCGCCTGCCAGCGTCTTGCAGCCGGCGGCCAGCAAAAAGGCCGCACTCAGCGCGGCGATGCGAAACACATCCTTCGTGGTCATTGCCTCTCCAAAATCAGGCCGCTGCGGCCAGTGAGATGCCCGCGAGGGCCAGCGCCTGCTCCACCGTAACATGGTGCGCGGCCGACAGCCCCGTGAGCGGCAGCCGCAGCGCGCCGCGAATCAGGCCCATGCGATGCAGGGCCCATTTGGCCGGAATCGGGTTCGTCTCCACGGACTGCGCCCGATGCAGCCCCGAAAGACTGGTGTCGATTTCCGCCGCGCGCTCGGCTTGCCCGGCCAGCGCCGCCTGCACCATCTGACTCATCGCCGCCGGCGCAATGTTGGCCGTTACCGAAATCACGCCGCAGGCCCCCAGCGCAATGGCCTCGCGGCAGGTGCCGTCGTCACCCGACAGCAGCGCGAAATCCGCCGGGCACAGCGCCAGCAGATCGCGCACCCGCTGCATCGACGCCACCGCCTCCTTCAACCCGATGATCCCCGGCACGCGCGCCAGACGCGCCACCGTCTCGGGGAGCATGTCCACCGCCGTGCGCGAGGGCACGTTGTACAGGATCACCGGCACCGCCGAAGCCGCCGCAGCGGCCTCGAAATGGCGATACAGCCCCTCCTGCGGCGGACGGTTATACGCCGGCGTGACGATCAGCAGCGCATCGACCCCCGGCAGCGCCGAAAACGCCCGTGCGCGCTCCACCGTGGAAGCCGTGCTGCTGGTGCCCGCCCCGACGATCAGCTTGATCCGCCCGCCGACCTGCGCCGCCGCGCGGGCTACCAGCTCGCGCAATTCCGACTCCAGCAGCACCGGGGACTCCCCCGTGGTGCCACCCACGATGATGCCCGTGGTGCCCGCCGCCAGATGAAAGTCCAGCAGCCGGCCCCATGCCGGCCAATCCACCGACCCGTCGTCGCAGAAAGGAGTCACGATCGCCACATGGGAACCGGCCAGGCCGGAACCGGCAAGGCTTTGCGAAATCATGACAATCGGGTACTCCTGACGCGGAAATGTCTTGTTGGTGGGGCCGCGATGTTACGGGCCGCGCGTAACCGCAGGCAAGCAGCCATGACACCAGCGCCAACTTTACCCTAGACTTGAAACATCACCCATGAGTTTCCTTCGCGCATGAAGCAATTTCTGGCCGTAACGGCTATCGGCAAGGACCGCGCCAGTCTGGCCAACGACCTGGTTCGCACCATCACCGACTGCGGCGCCAGCATAGGCGAGAGCCGCATGCTGCCGCTCGGGAGCGATTTCGCGATGCTGCTGCTGGCTTCGGGCAACTGGCACACGATGGCGCGGCTGGAGTCCGAACTGAACCGCCTGGCCGAAACCGCGAACCTCGCGCTGACGCTGCGCCGCACCGAAGCCCGCGCGCTGCGCACGGACCACATCCCCTATTCGGTGGATGTGATCGGGCCGGACCACAACGGCGTCGTTGCGGGGCTCACCGGCTTCTTCCTGGCCCGCTCCATCGAGATTGGCGAAATCGCCACGCGCGGCTATGTGGCCGCGCAAACCGGTGCGCCGATGTTCTCGGTGCAGATGATGGTGAATGTGCCCACGCGCATACACATCGCGCAGCTGCGCGAAGATTTCATGGACTACTGCGACTCGCAGAACCTCGATGCGATTCTTGAGCCGGTGAAGAGTTAGCAGGGGGCCAACATGGCGAAGGCAAAGGCCAAAGCAAAAGCGAAGCCCGCAACGGCAACGGTGAACCTCGATCAACCCGTGCCCGATTTCACGTTGCCCTCCACCGCCGGCGAACCCTTCACGCTATCGGCCCAGCGCGGCACTGCGGTAGTGCTGTATTTCTACCCCAAAGACGCCACGCCCGGCTGCACACTCGAAGCCCAGCAGTTCCGCGACCTGCACGCCAAACTGCGCCGCGCCGGCGCATCGATATGGGGCATCTCCCGCGACAGCCTCGCCTCGCACGAGCGCTTCCGCGCCGCGCAAAAGCTGCCGTTTCATCTGCTCAGCGACGCCGATGAATCGGTGTGCCGCCTGTTCGACGTGATCCGCGAAAAGAACATGTATGGACGCAAAGTGCTGGGCATCGAGCGCAGCACATTTCTGATCGATCAAAAAGGATTGCTGCGCCATGAATGGCGCAAAGTGAAGGTTGCCGATCATGCCGAAATCGTCCTCGAAGCCCTCCGCGCGCTCGACTGACAAGGAGGCCCCGCGCCTCTACGTGCTCGACACCAACGTGCTGATGCACGATCCGGCGGCGATCTTTCGCTTTGAAGAGCACGACATCTTTCTGCCGATGGTGGTGCTCGAAGAACTCGACAACCACAAGAAAGGCTTGTCCGAACAATCGCGCAATGTGCGTCAGGTGTCGCGTTTTCTCGATGATCTAATGCACGGTGCGGATCGGGCCGACATCGAACGCGGCCTGCCCATCCCTTCGGCCTTTGCCAACAATGGAACCGGCACGGGTTCGGGCGGCAAGCGCGCGCCCACCGGCCGGCTGTTCTTTCAAACGCGCGCATTGCACGGTGATCTGCCTGCAGAGTTGCCCGGCCTTGCCGCCGACAATCAGATTCTCGCGCAGACGCTGGCGCTGCAAGTGCAGATGCCGCGCGTGCGCGTGGCGGTGGTGTCCAAAGACATCAACCTGCGCATCAAGGCGGCGATTGTCGGCGTACACGCAGAAGACTACAGCAGCGATCGCACGATAGAAGATGCGGACCTTCTGGACTCCGGCACGCGCTCGCTACCTCCGGACTTCTGGGAAAAGCATGGCAAGAACATGCGCTCCTGGAAGGAAGGCGAACACACGCTGTATGAAATCAGCGGCCCGCAAGTGGGCGACTGGCGCATCAATCAATTCGTATACGAGGATTCGGCGCAGGGCCTCGAAGCCATCGTTCGCGCCACCGATGGCAAGACGGCTCGGCTTGAAGTCACGCGCGATTATCGCAGCGAGCGTCACAGTGTGTGGGGCATCACCGCGCGCAATCGCGAACAGAACTTCGCGCTGAATCTGCTGCTCGATCCGGAAGTTGATCTGGTGACGATACTCGGCCCGGCGGGCACCGGCAAAACACTGCTCACACTGGCCGCAGGTCTTGCGCAGACGCTCGACACCAACCTCTTTGCCGAAATCATCATGACGCGCGTGACGATTCCGCTCGGCGAAGACATCGGATTTCTGCCCGGCACCGAAGAAGAAAAAATGGAGCCGTGGATGGGCGCGCTGATGGATAACCTGGAAGTGCTCACGCAGAACGCCGAAGGCGGCAACTGGGGCCGCTCGGCCACGCAGGGCCTGCTGCGCAACCGCATCAAGATTCGTTCGCTGAACTTCATGCGCGGACGCACGTTCATGAATCGCTATGTGATCATCGACGAGGCGCAGAACCTCACGCCGAAGCAAATGAAGGCGCTGCTGACCCGCGCCGGCCCCGGCACGAAAATGGTGTGCCTGGGCAATATCGCGCAGATCGACACGCCCTATCTCACCGAAACCACCTCCGGCCTCACCTACGTCGTGAACCGCTTCCGGGGCTGGCCGCATGGCGGGCATGTCACGCTGGTGCGCGGCGAGCGTTCAAGACTGGCGGATCAGGCCTCGGAAATCCTATGATGGAGCGGGGATTGAACCCCCTGACGCCGGCACGGTCCAAGGCTGCAACACCCATGATTCGCGCATCCACTGCCCGCCCCGCCCGCCTCGCGCTGTTTCTGGCCCTGCTCCAGATCACCGCACCGGCGCTGCCGCAAGCCGTTCCGGACTCCGGCCGCTCGGCCTTTGCCTCGCTGCCGGACCTCGGCAGCGGCGCCAATGCGCTGATCAGCCGTCAGGAGGAACATCAGATCGGGCGAATGATGATGCGCGATCTGCGGCGTGAAAATCTGGTGCTCGATGATCCCGAATCCACCGAATACATCAACGCGCTGGGCTCGCGCCTGGGAGCCGAAGCGCAGGACGGCGAACACAAGCTGAGCTACTTCGTGGTGCGCGACCGCGCCGTCAACGCCTTTGCGATTCCCGGCGGCTTCATCGGCACGAACGTGGGGCTGATCCTGCTCACGGATCACGAATCTGAACTCGCCGGCGTGCTGGCGCATGAAACCGGCCACGTCGTGCAACGCCACATCGCGCGTTCCGTCGAAGCACAGGGCCGCAACAGCATTGCCTCCATTGCAGGGCTCTTGGGCGCCATCCTGATCGGTGCGATTTCCGGCAGCCCCGATGCCGTGCCCGGTCTCATCTCGATTGCTCAGGCCACCGCGATGCAACAGAGCATCAACTTCACGCGCATGGAAGAACACGAAGCCGATCGCGTGGGCATTGGCTATCTGGCCTCCGCCGGTTTTGATCCCAATGGCATGGCGGGTTTCTTCGGCACGATGATGCGCTCACGCGGCGTGTCCAACGATCTGATTCCGCCGCTGCTGCTGTCTCACCCGGTAGACACCGTGCGTATTGCCGAAGCGCGCGCGCGCGCCGCCGCGATGCCGCCGGTCACGCCAAAGCCCGACTCGGCCAGCTATCTGCTGATCCGCGAACGGCTGCGCGTGATCACCGCGCCGCCCGATGGCGATCTGCGCATCTACTACGACAAGCAGTTGGAAGCCAATCCTGACTCCATGGCCATCAAATACGGCGCAGCGCTGGCCGAAATCCGCTGGGGCGACGCGAAAGCCGCCGCGCATAAGCTGGCGAAGATGGCCGCGCAGAATCCGGAACTGCCGCTGTTCCAAACCGCGCTGGCGCAGGCGCAGTTGGCCAGCGGCGACAAGGCCGCCGCGCTTGCCACCTTTGAAAAGGGCCTCGCGCTATCCCCGCGCAATGTGCCGCTCACCGTGCACTACGCCGAAGCGCTGATGCAGGCCGACAAACCCAAGAAAGCGCATGAACTGCTGCTTGATCTGTTCAACAACGTGCCGCCCACGCCGGAGCAGATTCGTCTCACCGCTCTGGCCGCCAGCGCCGCCGGTGATCTGGGCGATGCGTACTACTACATGTCCGAGTTTCACATCTCCAACGGCGATCTGATGCTGGCGAACACGCAACTGGATATGGCGCTGGCTTCGCCTGAAATCACCGACGTGCAGCGCAAGCGCTTCTTCGCACGGCGCGAGGAAATCCGCGACGTGCTGCGTGAAGAGCGCGGCGGACGGCCTGCCGCCAGACCCAACTGAAGTCGCCGCCGCGCGACATACCGGCCCGCGCCGGTGAACTGGTAACATTCGCCCATGCCCGTTATTTCGATGATCCCTTCGGCTGCGCGCCGTTTGTTGCTGGCCGCATGCGCCGGCTTGTTGCTGGTCGGCTGCGCCAGTATTCCGCAAGGCGCGCAACGCGACGCACGCGATCCGATGGAGCGCTTCAATCGTTCGGTCTACGTTTTCAACGACAAGCTGGATCGCGCGGTGGCCCGCCCCGTGGCGCGCGGCTATGTGAAAGTGGTGCCGCAACCGATGCGCACCGGCGTCAGCAATTTCTTCGCCAATCTCGGGTATCCCACCACCGTGGTAAACGGCCTGCTGCAAGGCAAGCCAGTGCAGTTCACGAGCGACCTGGGACGCTTCCTCGTCAATTCAACCATCGGCATCGGCGGCCTGTTCGATCCGGCCACGCGCATGGGGCTGCAATCGCACGATGAGGACTTCGGCCAAACGATGGCCAAGTGGGGCATGCCTTCAGGACCCTTCCTGATGCTGCCGGTGCTGGGGCCTTCCACGCTCCGCGACACGGCCGGCGATGTGGCCGACATCTACACCAGCCCCAAGCACTACATCAACAACGACTGGGTTCGCTACGGTCTGTACGTTCCGGAACTGATCGACAAACGCGCGCAACTGCTGACCGTGGAGTCGTTGCAGAACGATGTGTACGACCCGTATTCGTTCATGCGCAATGCCTGGCTGCAACGCCGCGAGTATCTGATCCGCGACGGCAATGTGGAAGACGACGACGTGGAGATCGACTTCGGCGAGGATGAAGACTGAACTTGAACCGCAGGTGCGGTTCAGTTCGTCAGCAATTCTTCGGCTCCCGTCAATTGCGCCAGCAGCCGCAACCGCTGCGGCACCGCCTCGAACTGCACGTCGCCACCGGCGGCAATGCACGCTGCGCGCCAGGCCATCAGCAACGCCAAGCCTGCGCTGTCTGCCCCATCCACGCCCGACAGATCAGCCCGCCGCGCCGTGCGCAGCGCATTGCCGGCCTGCAATTGCCGCCACAGCCATTCGCAAGTGCCCAGCGTCAGCGGCCCACTGATCGCGTAAGCGCCCTCGCCTGCCGCATCGAGGCGCACGGACTCGGCCATCTACTTGCCCTTGCCCGCCGCCTGCGATTCGATGCGCTTGATCAACGCTTCCAATCCCTGCTGCTCCACCACGAGGCCGTAGTCTTCGCGAAAACTCTTCACATAGCTGATGCCTTCGATCACCACGTCCCACACCTTCCACTTCCCATCGGGCAGCTTGCGCAAGGTGTAGTTCACCGCCACCGGCGCGCCGGATGAGCGGCGCACTTCGCTGCGCACCGTGGCGCGGTTGGCCGCCGCATCGCCCTGAAACGGCAACACCTTCATCTGATCGGCGGTGAAATCCACCAGCGCATCACCATAGGTGCGCATCAGCGAGGTGTAGAACGCATCCTTGAAACGCTGCCGCTGCTCGGCGGTGGCGTCGCGCCAATACTTGCCCAGCACCTGCTGCGCGGAGTAGTCCATATCGAAGTACGGCAGGAAGTTCTGCTCGATGGACTTTTGCAGCAGCGAGATGTCTTTGCGATAGGCGGCGCGATTGGCGTCGAGGTCCGCGAGCAAAGCCTGTGAACTGCTCTGCACCAGCGTCTGCGGATTGCTGGCGTCGATGGCCGCCGCAGCCTGCGCGTTTTGCATCTCCGGCAACGCCATCAACAGCAGCGCAGCCAGCGCCGCAGACCACGCCATCTTGCGCACATTGAACAAACGGTTCATCACGCTGATCACTGCGAATCCTCCTTCGAATTCGAATTGCCGCCACCGCCCGCGAAGGCGGCAAACAGACGGTTCACCAATTTCTCCAGCACCATCGCCGACTGGGTGTTGTCTATTTGACCCTTGTCGGCGAGGTAGGTTTCCGATCCACCGGCGTCCAGGCCCACGTACTTCGCGCCCAGCAATCCGGCCGTTTCGATGTTCGCCCAACTGTCGTCGGGAATCCGGTCGTAGCGCGGGTCTATCGCCATCGTCACCACGGCTTTGTAGTCGGTGGAATCAAAGCTCACGCCGGTCACGCGCCCCACCTTCACGCCGCTCATCGTCACCGGCGCACCGGCTTGCAGATCGCCCACATTCTCGAAGCGCGCACTCACCTGATAGCCGCCGGAGTTGGCGAGCACACCGAGTTTGCTGCCCGGCAATTGCGTGGTGAGGAAAACCAGCGCCGCGAAGCCCAGCAGCACGAACAGTCCCGTGCCGATTTCCGTTCCGCGTGATTTGCTCATGGACGTGAACCTCTTTACAGGAAAGCAGCGGTCAGCATGTAGTTGATGATCAGCACCAGCACCGACGAGGCGATGACGGTGCGCGTGGTGGCAAGGCCCACACCTTCGGCGGTGCGTTCGGCATGATAACCCTCATACACCGCGAGCAATGTGCAGGCCACGCCGAAGGCGAAGCTCTTGACCAGACCCTCGTTGATGTCGGCCATGCCCACCGCATCCTGCATCTGCGACCAGAACGTGCCGGTGTCCACGCCCATCAGCGTGACGCCCACCAGTTGCGCACCATACAGGCCGATGACGCTGAAGATCGCCGCCAGCAGCGGCATCGCGATCACCCCGCCGAGAAAACGCGGCGCGATGATGTGACGCATCGGGTCCACCGCCATCACTTCCATCGCGGTGAGTTGATCGGTGGCGCGCATCAGGCCGATCTCGGAAGTCAGCGCAGTGCCCGCGCGGCCTGCAAACAGCAGCGCGGTGAGCACCGGGCCCAGCACCTTCACCAATCCCAGCGCTGCGGCAACGCCGAGCGCCGATTCGCTGCCGAAGCGTCCGAGCAGGTCGTAACCCAGAAGGCCCAGCGTCATGCCGACGAACAATCCGCAAAGCATGATGATGATCAGCGAACGCGCGCCGGTGTTGTACACCTGCCGTGCGATCAGGCCCGGACGCGCCAGCGCAGGCACACACACACGCAGCGTGCTGAGCAGGAACAGCGTGATCTGCCCGATTTTGCGCAGCGCCGAGTTCACAGCTCAGACTCCGCGCCCAGCAGCGCATCGCGGTAATCGCCCGCAGGATAATGAAACGGCATCGGCCCTTCGGCGCTGCCGGTGATGAATTGACGCACGGCAGGGTCTGTGCTGGCCTGCAATTGCGCACTGCTGCCCGAAGCCACCGCGCGGCCACCGGCCAGCAGATAGCTTCGATCCGCGATGGACAACACCTCCTGCACATCATGCGACACGACGATGCTGGTGATGCCCAGCGCATCGTTCAGATGGCGAATCAACCGCAGGATGATGCCCATCGACACCGGATCGAGACCCACAAACGGTTCGTCGTAAATCAGAATTTCCGGGTCCATCACAATGGCCCGCGCCAACGCAACACGACGCGCCATGCCGCCGGAGAGTTCCTGCGGCATCAACTGCGCCGCACCGCGCAAGCCCACCGCTTCGAGTTTCATCAGCACCAATCGGCGCAGCACGGCTTCGGGCACGCGCGCATTCTCGCGCACCGGAAACGCAACGTTCTCGAATACATTGAGATCGGTGAGCAACGCGCCGTTCTGGAACAGCATGCCCATGCGACGCCGCAGTGCATAAAGCGCCGCGCCGCGCAGTTGCGGCACATCTTCGCCCAGCACCTGAACGCTGCCGTCTTGCGGATGCACCTGCCCCGTGAGCAGCCGCAGCAACGTGGTTTTACCCGTGCCGCTCGGCCCCATCATCGCGGTGATGCTGCCACGCTCGACGCTCAAATCGAGACCATCGAAAATCACGCGGGACCCGACCGAATATCGGACCCCGCGTACCTCGGCGATTGCCGCCGCAGGCGAGTGCTCAGACAATCGCGTGCCTCAGGCCGCCTGGTTTTCCATGCCGGCCGTGAACTTGCCCGTGCTCGCCAGCGCATTGAGCCGCGCCCATTTGCCAAACTCCTTCTGACCATTGCCCACGCCGTCGGCCTTGCCGCCCCAGCCGGTCAACGCCGAATCCTGCAACGCGCGGCCGTAGCTGAACGTCACCTTCCACGGCAGCGCGGCGTGCTGATTGATCAGCGACAGATGCAGCGCAGCCTCGGCCGAACTTTGCCCGCCCGACAGAAACGCAATGCCCGGCACCGCAGAGGGCACACAGCGCTTGAGCGTGCGAACGGTGGCGTCGGCAACGGCCTGCGGACCGGCGCGATTGCCGTTCTTCTTGCCGCTGATCACCATGTTGGGCTTCAGCACCATGCCTTCCAGATGCACGCGATGACCGGCAAGCTGATGGAAGGTCTGCTCCAGCACCGCTGTGGTGACTTCCTCGCAGCGTTCGATGGAGTGATCGCCATCCATCAGCACTTCGGGCTCGACGATGGGAACGATACCATTCTCCTGACACAGCGCCGCGTAACGGGCCAGCGCATGTGCGTTGGCGTCGATGGCATAGGGCGTGGGGAAACTCGCGCCGATGTCGATCACCGCGCGCCACTTGGCAAAGCGCGCGCCCAGCTTGTGATACTCCACCAGCCGCTCGCGCAACCCGTCCAATCCTTCGGTGATCGTCTCGTTCGGAAAACCCGCCAGCGCCTTGGCGCCGGCATCCACCTTGATGCCCGGCACGATGCCGAGCTTGCTCAGATGTTGGGCAAAAGGCTCGCCGCCAAGCGTGCTCTGCCGCAGCGTTTCATCAAACAGGATCACGCCGCTGATGTATTCGCCGATCTTCGCCGTGGTGAACAGCATGTCGCGGTAGGCGCGGCGGTTCGGTTCGGTGGACTCCAGCGCGATCTTGTCGAAGCGCTTCTTGAT
>JAITMN010000100.1 GCA_031277355.1 Nevskiaceae bacterium
GCTTCAGGCTATCGGCGGCTCGCGCTCATGCCACGGCGTAACCTGCTCATACGCATGCGCCAACGCCAGCACCGGCGCTTCGCCCAGCCACGGCCCGATGATCTGCATGCCAATCGGCAACCCCGCGCCGCCAAAACCGCAGGGCACGCTGATCGACGGAATACCCAGCACATTGAATGGCAGCGTGTTGCGGATCAACGAGCCTTCGTTCGCAGGGTCCGCCAGCACCGCCTCGATCGTGGCCGGCAGCACCATGTTCGTCGGCGCGATCAATACATCCACATCGGCGAAGACGCGATCAACGGTGTTGCGCGCGATCTGCATCTGCCGCCGCTGTTCGATATACACGGTGGCCGGCACGCTCGCGCCGCCCATTACCCGTTGCAGCGTCAGCGGTTGATACAGCGCACGCTTGGCCGGATCGGCCAACAGCGGCGCGTGATAGGTGTAGGTCTCGGCGTCGAGCAGCGCGTAGGTATCGGGCACGCTGAGGCTGACGTCGCGCGTTGGAACGCCGGTCAGACTCACCAGCACTTCCAGCGCCGCGCGCACTGCGGCATCGATCTGCGGGTCCAGGTCTTCAAAGAATGGCGAACGCGGAATACCAATGCGCAGGCCGCGCACCGCCGTGCCGATATGCCGGTGAAAGTCCACGCGCGGCGTGCGGATGCTGACCGGATCGAGCGGATCAAAACCCGCCAGCGCCGTCATCACCAGCGCGCAATCTTCCACGCTGCGCGCCAGCGGCCCCACATGATCGTGCATTTCCGATAACGGCACGATGCCGCGAATACTGGCAAGGCCATGCGTTGCCTTCAATCCGGCCACACCGCAACACGAAGCTGGAAAACGCACGGAAGCCGCCGTGTCGGTGCCCAGCGCCGCCGCGCACAACCGCGCCGCCACCGCCGCAGCAGAACCGCCGGACGAACCGCCGGGGTTGTGCGCCAGATTCCACGGATTGTGCACCGGCCCGTAATGCGTGACCGCCGACGTGCCGCCATACGCAAACTCGTGCATGTTCAGCTTGCCGAGAAACACTGCGCCGGCCTCGCGCAAACGGCGCACCACATCGGCATCCTGCGCCGGAATGCGATCGGCATACACGGCGCTGCCTGCGGTGGTCAAAGTGCCTGCGGTGTCGATGTTGTCTTTCAAACCAATGGGAATACCGTGCAGCGGACTGCGCAACACACCGCGCGCCGATTCCGCTTCCAGTTCCCGCGCCTGCGCAAGCGCTTGTTCGGCGGTCACGGTGACGTAGGCATTGATGCGCGAACCCACACGCGCGATGCGATCAAGGTACGCCTGCGTCAACGCCACCGGCGAAAGCTCGCGCGCGGCGATGCGGCGACTGGCTTCGGCAACCGACAGCCGCGTCGAATCTTCCGCATTGCCCTGCGCCGCCGGCGAACGCGACGCGCCGAGCATCGCGGCAGCCGCCGCGCCCGCCATCAGGCCGCGCCGCGTGAAGGAATGATCGGTAGTCATGCTCGCCCCCTGCCCGCTTGAATGTTCAACCATCAGAACACGATGGAAACATTTGAACACCGTCGGCGCAAAACAACAAACCGCCGCGCAAAGCATGCTAAAAAAGCGGCGGCCCTGCGGCCATACGCAATCAACCACTGGGGAACAACAATGATCAGAGGGGTAGACCATATTCGTCGGCATGTCGCGCCGACCACAATCGCCGGCGCCGTGATGGCGGCGCTATGCGGTTCGAACATCGCCTTGGCTCAAGACGCTTCATCCGGGACCACCGAGATTGAAGAAGTCGTGGTCACCGCGCAATTTCGCGCGCAAAACCTGCAAGAAACGCCTATCGCGATCACTGCGGTCACCGGCGACATGCTGCGCGCCCGCAATCAGATCGACATCCAATCCGTCGCGGCGCGTGCGCCGGGCGTGAATCTCACCTCCGGCGGACTGGGCGGTTCGCAGGTCACGTCGCTGTTCGTTCGCGGCGTGGGTCAGAGCGACTTCGACCTGGGTCTGGAGCCCGGCGTGGGCATGTACATCGACGATGTGTACTACGGCACGCTGTTTGGCTCGCTGATGAGTCTGGTGGACCTCGACCGCATCGAAGTGCTGCGCGGCCCGCAGGGCACGCTGGCCGGCAAGAACTCCGAAGGCGGCGCAATCAAGCTGTATTCCAAGCTGCCCACCGGCCAAACCGACGGCTATCTGGAAGGCACGGTCGGCACGCTCAATCGACGCGAAGCGCGCGCAGGCGGCAACTTCACGCTGATCCCGGATCGCCTGCTCGTGCGTCTGACTGGCCTTGCGCAACACACCGACGGCTATGTGACCTCCTACGACTATCAGTGCATGACCGGCCAACCGGCGGCGGCGCTGAATCCTCCACCGAGCATGGCCGCGCAGCAATTCGGCGGCGGCGCACCCTATGGCTGCAAGCTCAGCACGCAGGGCGGCAAGCAGGTGGTTGCGCTGCGCGCGGTGGGTCAATTGATCATCTCCGACAAGGCCACCGACACATTCATCTACGACAGCACCATCGATCATTCCGATCCACCGCCGGCAGTGCTGACCGCGCAAGGCAACTGGAATTTCATCAGCCAGACTCCGGGCGTGGCCAATTCGGTGTCGGACTTCTCCACACCGAAGGGCAGCTACTACAACTACGCGACCTACTGCGGATTGACCGGAACGCCGTACATGTATTGCATGGACCCCAAGAGCAACCTTGAGTCATGGGGGCTTTCCAACGATCTGGACATCACCTTCGGCAACAACCTGAATTTCAGATCGATCTCCGCCTATCGCAGCATGTATCAGGATTCGGCCTCAGACCAGGACGGCTCGCCGATCTCCTGGACGATGAACACGTTCAACGTGGACTACAAGCAGTTCAGTCAGGAGCTTCGCCTCAGCGGCCAGACCGGCTCGCAGATTCAGTGGACGGTTGGCGCGTACTACTTCCGCTACGACGCCACACAGAGTTCGCGTGTCAGCATCGACGGCACCTTCAACAATGGCACCACCTTCGACTTCGTGCAGGCCGAGCCGGTGGAAAGCCGATCCACTTCCGGCTTTGCGCATCTGGAATACACTCCCATCGACCCGCTGACGCTGACGGGCGGTCTGCGCTACACGCGCGACACCAAAAACTTTCTGTACGGGCGCGCGCTGGCCGAAGGCTATCCGGGCTCGGCGAGCGATGCGCCCGTGCTGCCGCTCAACGGCATCTTCAGAGAGTTCAGCGGCAACAAAACCGACTACAACTTCACCGCCACCTGGAAGTTCACCCAGGACATCAACGTCTACTTCGCCACCGGCTCGGGCTTCAAGGGCGGCGGCGTTGTCCCACGGCCATTTTTTCCGGAACAAGCGCGGACCTTCGACCCCGAAACCGTCACCTCCTACGAGTTGGGTTTGAAGTCCTTTCTGTTCGACCGGCGCGTGCGCCTGAATGTGTCGGTGTACCACAATATCTACAACGACATTCAGCTCACGCTGGCCTCCTGCCCCGACTTCACGCCGGGCGGAGCACCGGCTCCCTGCGCGATGCCGGCCAACGTCGGCGACGCCAAGGTGCAAGGCGGCGAGCTTGAACTGGAAGCGCGTCTGGGCAATGCGATGCTCGACTTCTCGGCCGATGTGCTCAACTTCCAGTACACCAAAGTCGATCCGGCCACTCGCGTCACCGTCGACATGAAGCCGCCGTATGTTCCGGCGTTCAAGGCGGCCATTGGCGCGCAGTACCGCTTCGATCTGGCGGGCAATGGCGGTTCGATCACGCCGCGTGTGGACTTCAACTACGTCGGTCGCCAGCAGCAACGCGCGATCAACTTTCCAACGACGTGGAATGGAGGTCGCGGGTTGCTGAATGCGCGGCTGACGTGGATGAACGCCGACGACGACACCAGCGTTTCGCTGGAGGGCAACAATCTGCTCGACAGATACTACGGCATCATCACCGCGTATAACTTCCCGCCGGTCGCCTCGCAGGCGAACGCCACCATCAACCCCGGACCGCCGCGCACCATCGCGGTCACCGTCCGCAAGCAGTTCTGATCGATCCTGCCCATCACTCCCGGCGCGGCTTCACGCTGCGCCGGGGTGTGATGGTGATGAGGGCCTGCGCCCATCCAGCGTCACCAACGCCCCATACAACTCCGGCCTTCGGTCGCGAAACACAAACCAGTTGTCGCGCAACTCGGCCACCGCCGCCAGATCAAACTGCGCCAGCAACACCGCTTCATCCTCTTCGCTTGCTTCAGCCACTTTCGCACCCTGCGCATCGGCAATGAACGATGAACCATAGAAGCGGATGAACAGATTGTCCGGGTCTTGCAGCGAACGCTCCACGCCAATGCGGTTCGCGGCGATCAGCGGGATCAGATTCGCGGCGGCGTGTCCTTGCTGCGTGCGCTGCCAATGCTCGCGCGAATTCACCGGCAGCGCCGGCGGCGGTTCGCTGCCGATGGCGGTTGGATACAGCAACAACTCCGCGCCCTGCAAGGCCATCGCGCGCGCGCACTCGGGGAACCATTGGTCCCAGCAGATGCCCACGCCGATGCGCCCCACGCGCGTATCCCACACACGAAAGCCGGTGTCGCCGGGGCTGAAGTAAGTCTTCTCCTGATAGCCCACGCCATTGGGAATATGCGCCTTGCGATAGATGCCCAGCACCGAACCATCGGCGTCGATAATGGCAATGGAATTGAAATACGCGCGGCCCGCGCGCTCGAAGAAGCTCACCGGCAACACCACGGCAAGCTCCCGCGCCAGCGCCGCCATGTGCCGCACCGCCGGGTTTTCTTCAAGCGTCGTCGCCAAACGCAGATGACGCGAATCCTGCTCGATGCAGAAATACGGCGTTTCAAACAACTCTTGCAGCAACACCAACTGCGCGCCCTCGCGCGCCGCGCGCCGCACCAGCGATTCGGCTCGCGCGATGTTCGCTGCGGCATCCCACGAGCAGGCAAATTGCGTGGCCGCCACCGTCACCGGTCGCGCGCCGCGCCGCAGATGCGCAGGACTTGCCGCGCTCACGATTGCCCCCGCGCACCACCAGACTGAAGAATCTGCGCCGTGATGCGCGAAGCCGTCTCCAACGCGCGCAGGCCATCTTCACCCGACACCACCGGTCGCCTGCCGTCGCGAATACAGCCGATGAAGGATTCGATCTCCGCCTTCAACGCATCGCCCTGATCCAGATTCTGTTCCTCTATCGTCACCGGCAACGGACCCGGCGGCGCATCGGCGGCGCGCTTGCGGATCACCGTCAACACCTTCTGCTGCAAGTCCATCGACATATAGGCATCGTCCTGAAAAATGCGCAGCTTGCGTTCGGTCTTCAGACTCACGCGGCTGGCGGTAACGTTTGCCACGCAGCCATTGTCGAAGCGCAGCCGCGCATTGGCGATGTCGATGGCCTCCGAGAACACCGGCGTGCCCACCGCATCCACCGACGCCAGCGGCGATTGCACGATGCTCTGCACGATGTCGATGTCGTGGATCATCAGATCAAGCACGACATTCACATCGGTGCCGCGCTCGCGAAACGGCGCAAGACGCTGACATTCGAGAAAGCGCGGATTGCGCAACTGCGGCTCGGCGGCAAGAATCGCCGCGTTGAAGCGCTCCAGATGCCCCACCTGAAGCACGCGGCCCACATCGGCGGCAAGGGCAATCAACCGTGCGGCCTGCTCCACCGTCTCGGTGATCGGCTTTTCCACCAGCACATGCGCGCCGGCGCGGAGAAAATCCGCCGCCACGTCGAAATGAGCCGGCGTGTGCGTGACGACGCTGACCGCATCGACCTTGCCCAGCAGTTCACGATGATCGGCGAAACCGGGCACGTTCAGTTCCGCCGCCACCGCCTCGCGAGCGCGCTGCTGCGGGTCGGCCACACCGACCAGGCTGCACCCGGCAAGCGCCGAGTATTTCTGCGCATGGAAACGGCCCAGGTAGCCCACGCCTACCACCGCCGCACGTATCGTCCGGGTATCTTGCTTCATTCCGGTATTATGCCCGGCATGTTGGCAGGCATAAGCAAGGCATGGCGCACCTACCGCGCCTCCACGGGTCTCGGGCACGAACTCACCACGCTGGCGCTGATGCTGCTCGTGGGGCTGTTCGTGCTGCCGCCGCTGATCTGGCTCGCCGGGCACCTGACGCTGGGCGACTACACGCGCAGCTACGCCGGCACGCCCACGGGCGGCCCGTTGGCGCTGTGGATCGACTTCCTGCGCGGTCTGGCCGCGGGCTCAGTGGGCTACTGGCTCGTGCTGCTGGGTCCGTGGGTGTTGCTCAAATGGCTGCAAATCGCTTGGGCGGTGATTGCCAGGGCCCCCGCGCCCGCGCGCCGACGGGAGCCGCCACCACCCAAACCCGTGCGCCGCGATCCGACGATATCCGACTGATCCTGGCAGACTGATCCTGGCGGACTGATCGGCGCCTAATCCGGCCAGTACGCCGCCGCAAAGGCCGCCAGCAGCACCGCCAGCGCGCCCTGCACGGCCCGTTTCCAGCGCCGGTCCTTGATTTCGCCGAAAAAGGCCAGCGCCGCCACCGCCGCGAGGCAGGCCGTCCAGCCCACGGCCTTCAGCAGCGGCAGCCGCTCCCCGGCCAGCCGGTCGTGGTACTCCGGCAACAGCAGGTAGACCGCCAGCGTCATCGCCAGACCGGCAAACATCGCCACCAGCGACCCCATCACGATGCCCAGCAGCGCAGTCAGCGGCCTCACCTACGGAACTCCTTCATCGCGCAAACCATCCAATCCCCAGTAGAGTACCATTCTCATTCACGGGGGCCGGTAGCCCCGACGGAATCCAAGTACATGCCGCGCACTTTTCGTCATCCGCTGAACTGGTTTGCCGTATCGGCAATGGCCCTTTTGCTGCTGGCCGGAGGCAGCACGACCACCGCTCCCGCAGCGGCGCAGATCGTGTTGCCCCAGGGGGCCATCGCCCCTGCCGAACGTCAGCGCCTGCTGGCGCGGCGCATCGGCGCGATCCTCCAGGAAGCGCACTACAGCCGCACCGTCATCGACGACAAGATGTCGGCCGAAGTGTTCCGCCACTTCATCGAATCCCTCGACGGTCAGCGCAGCTATTTCATGGCCAGCGACATCGAGGAATTCCAGCAATACCGTGATCGCTTCGACGACATGGTCAAGAGCGGGGAAATCGAACCCGCGTTCGTGATCTTCAACCGCTTCCAGCAACGCAATCGCGAACGCATCCAGCACACGATAGACCTGCTGGCGACGGAGCCGGATTTCACGCTGGACGAAAGCTTCGAGTTCGACCGCGAGAAAGCGCCGTGGGCCGCGAACAAGGCCGAACTGGATGAAATCTGGCGCAAGCGCGTCAAGAGCGACGCCATCGCGCTGATGCTCACCGAAAAGAGCTGGACCGACACCGCCGACCTGCTGCGCACGCGCTATGAGCGCGTGTTGAAGCGCACCGATCAGGTCACCGCCGATGATGTGTTCCAGATGCTGATGAACGCCTACGCGCTGAGCTTCGATCCTCATTCCAACTACTTCTCCGCGCGCGGCTCGGAGGAATATCGCATCCAGATGAGCCTGAGCTATGAGGGCATCGGCGCGACGCTGTCCACGGCGGATGAATACGCCAGCATCGTGAGCCTGTTCCCCGGCGGTCCGGCGGCAGTGGCCGGCACGGTGAACATCAATGATCGCATCACCGCCATCGCGCAGGGCCGCGACGGTGCGTTCCAGGAAGTGATCGGCTGGCGCGTGGATGACGTAGTGCAGTTGATCCGTGGCAAGGGCGGCACGCAGGTGCGCCTGCAAATCCTGCCCGCCGGCGCCACGCCGGGTTCGCCGGAAAAAGTGGTGGAACTGACGCGCGGCAAGGTGACGCTGGAAGGTCAGGCGGCGAAGAAAGAGCGCCGCACCGTCGAGCGCGACGGTCGCATGCTGTCCATCGGCGTGATCACGGTGCCGGGTTTCTATCAGGATATCGACGGGCAGAACCGTGGCGACAAGGACTACCGCAGCACCACGCGCGACGTGCGGCGGCTGATCAGCGAACTGAAAGCCGAAGGTCCGGTGGATGGCCTGATCCTCGACCTGCGCGGCGATGGCGGCGGCTTCCTGCCCGAAGCCACCGGGCTCACGGGCCTGTTCATCGATCAGGGTCCGGTGGTGCAGTTGAAAGACACCACCGGTCGCGTGGAAGTGCTGGATGATCCGGAGCCGGGCACGGACTGGGATGGCCCGATGGTGGTGCTGGTCGATCGCTTCAGCGCGTCGGCGTCGGAGATTTTCGCCGGCGCGATTCAGGACTATCAGCGCGGCTACATCATCGGCCAGAACACCTTCGGCAAGGGCACGGTGCAGAACCTGATCCCGCTGGATCGCTGGTCGCAGCGCCCGGTGGACGGTCAACTCACGGTGACCATCGGCAAGTTCTATCGCGTCACCGGCGAGAGCACGCAGCATCGCGGCGTGGTGCCCGACATCCTGCTGCCCTCGCCGATCAGCCTCGACGACGTGGGCGAAAGCTCGCTCGATGCGGCGCTGCCCTGGGATCGCATCGCCCCCGCGCCGTTCAAGCCGCTGCCAAGAGCCACCACGCTGCCCACTGCGGGCACGCTGGATAAATCCGAAAGCAATCGCAGCAATACCGACCCGGACTATCAGTGGTACATGGCGAGCATCGCAGCGGCGGAGCAGGTGCGCGACCAAACTTCGTTGTCGCTGAATCTGGAGCAGCGCAAGAAAGAGCGCGAGACGCTGGATGCCGAACGGCTGCGGCGCGAGAACGCGCGGCGCATTGCGCGGGGCAAGGAAGTCTTCCCCACGCTGGAAGCCGTCGATGCGGAATACGCTGAACTGGCGAAGAACAACGCCCAGCCCGACGTGCCGCTGGATCAAACCGCGCAGATCATGGCCGACATCATCGTCTCGGCCGGGCCGCAGCGCGGCGGCGCGGCTACAACAGCAGGTCGCTGATCCCGAACAGATCGCCGCGCAGCGCATTGATCGGCGCGGCAGTGGGAACGGCGGCCAGCGCCGGCGCGTCGGCGGCGGTGGAAGGCGCCGCGCGCGACATGCGGTCGAGCGAATCGGCTTCCGGCACGCTGTCTTCGCGGTTGCGATAGCGGGCCACCACCCGCAACTGATCGGTGATCTTGCGCACTTCGGCAATCGCTGCGGCGCAGGACTGCACGGTCTGACGCGCGCGCGTGATGTCGCTCATCATCGTTAGGATCGCCACACCCTGCACATTGCCCAGATCGCAGGGCTCGCTGCGCGACATCGCTTCGGCGGCCAGTTCCAGCAGCCCGCCGCCGGCCAGCCGCGAATGAATCAGCATCGCAAAGGCAATCGCCGCCATGTTGATCGCGCGGCGCGATTCCAGCGACAACCCCGGAAACTCCGGCTCATCGCTGCGCTCGAACGCGGCCATCGCTTCGCGCGCCGCATCGAGGTCGGCGTCGGCCAGACGCTTCTCCGACAGCAGCACCGGCTGCCGGTGCTGCAGTTGCCGTCGCGCGAAATAACGCCACCAGAGGCGGTTGGCCTCCAACTGCTGTTCCAGTTCCGCCAGTTTTTCGGCCACTTCGGCGCTGTTGCGCTCGGCCTGCTCCCATTGCTGCTGTGCGGTCTGCATCGCGCCGGAGCGGCGCTGACCAAGCCTGGCGGTGAATTCACGACGCTCGCGATCCTCGCACTGCGCCGACAACTCCCGCACCAGTATCGACACGCGCTCGTGCGCGGCTTCCCATAGCGCGCGCAATTGGTAGTGGATCAGCGCCTGCAGGCCCAGCGTGGGCTGCGCGAGCCGGGATTCCAGCCCCTTCAGCGTGTCGCGCACGCGGGCGGTGGCGCCCTCTTGCAGCTTGATGCGGTCGCGCAGCCGATGAATCTCGTCCTGCGCATTGCCATAGGCTTTCTTCAGTTCGGCGCGGTTGCGAAACAATTGCAGTACGCGGCCGTCTTCATCCTGCTCCGGCGGCGAGAGCACGATGCGGCTGCGCAATAGCGTGGGCAGTTTCTGAATGCGGGAAAACAAGTGATCAACCGAAGCGATGGCCCAGGTCCAGACAATACTCCAGCCACTTGTTTAGCATGATGTTGCGGGCCCAACGTTGTCGCAGTTCACGGTCTGCGGCAATGGCCTGCGCCGGGGCGTCGCGGCCGGCGGGGGGTTCCTGCGCGCATTGCTGCGCCTGCACCAGACGGGCATCGCAGTACACGCGCAGCCGCACGTCGGGATAGCGCTCGTGATCGAACAGATGCGTGAGCTGCAATGTGAGCGTGTAGGCCGATCGCTCCAGCACTTGCAGCCGCAGATCGCAGCCATCGGCCACCACCGACAGACACTCATCGCCCAAACGCGCCGGATCGCCACCGCACAGATGGCGCAGACGCAGGTAATTGCTTTCATACAATTGCATCAGCGCAACGAAGCCTCGCGGCTTTGCGCGCCAGGTGGAAGCGATCAACGATTCCTGCGACATCCGAATCAAAACACTTTACCTCGCCGTGTCGTGAGCAGCATCGGTCGAAGTCGCGGCGCGCGCGGCCTCGACGAACAACCCTTCGCGATAAAAACGCAGTTCACGAATCGAATCGTGGATATCCGCCAGCGCCAGATGCGCGGCCTCCTTCGTGAACTTCGCCGACAATTGCGGCAGCCAGCGCCGCGCCAATTCTTTTACCGTGCTCACATCGAGGTTGCGATAGTGAAAGTAGCGTTCCAACTGCGGCATCTGCCGCGCGAGAAAGCGCCGGTCCTGGCAGATGCTGTTGCCGCACATCGGCGAGATGCCGCCCATCGCCCATTGACGCAGAAATTCCAGCGTGCCGGCTTCGGCCTGCGCCATCGGCACGCCCTGTTCGCGGATACGCGCCACCAGACCGCTGGCGCCATGCTGCCGCGTGTTCCAGTCGTCCATGCCGGCGAGCACCGAATCCGGCGTGGCAATGGCGTACACCGGCCCTTCGGCGAGCACATTCAACTGCGCGTCGGTGACGACGGTGGCGATCTCGATGATGGTGTCCACGTCGGTGCGCAGACCCGTCATTTCCAGATCGATCCAGATCAGATTGTCGCGATGCTGCAAGTTGTCTCCGTAACGGCGCTGGCCTTTCGGGCGCACTGTGGCATTCTAGCAATGGATATGCCGCGCGCCGTAGATGCAATCGCTTAAGGTTATTGCCACATTCGGCCGGCACCTGCTGCTCGAAGAGGCTTCGGGCGCGGCGATGCTGGCGCGGCCGCGCGGGCGCAACCTGGAAATCGTCTGCGGCGATTGGGTGCGCTGCGAGCAATCGGGCGATGGCGAAAACCTCGCCGTGGAAGTGCTGCCGCGCGAGCGCGTGCTGCGGCGGAGCAATGCGCGTGGCCGTCCCGAAGCGCTGCTGGCGAACCTTACGCAGCTTGCGCCCATTCTGGCCCCGCTGCCCAAGCCCGACCCGTTCATCATCGACCGATATCTCGCCGCAGCGGCCAGCGCGGGCATCGGCGCGCTGCTGGTGATGAACAAGTGCGACCTGCCGCTGCCGGATTCGCTGCACGCGGACCTTGAGGGCTGGCGCGCGGCGGGCTACGAAGTGCTGCAAGTCAGCGCGCATGATGCGGACAGCCTTGCGCTGCTGCGGCAGCAACTGGCAGGGCAAACCACGGCGCTGGTAGGTCAGTCCGGCGTGGGCAAGTCATCGCTGATACGCGCGCTGGCTCGCGCAGGTGATGAGGCGCAGATTGGCGAGTTGATGCGGCAGGAGGAAGGCCGTCACACCACCACTGCGGCGCGGCTGTTTGAATGTCTGACCGGCGGACACATCATGGACTCACCCGGCGTGCGCGATTTTGCGCCGGCCATCGACGATCTGCGGCCGCCGGGATTGGGCTTCGTCGAAGTGCAGGCGCTTGCCGCGCAGTGCCGCTTTCTGGATTGCCGCCACATGCAGGAGCCGCAATGCGCAGTGCGTGCGGCGGTGGAAGATGGCCGGCTCGATGCGCGGCGCTATGAGAGTTATCGGCGTTTGCGGCGGCTCTATGAAAATCTGTGGGCGTTGCGGCCTCAGAGTGAGCAGGCGCGACAGTTGATTTGAGGCAATGCCGGCAGGCGTCAACTCACGCCATGCCGCCCCTGCAACGCATGCGCCAGCGTGCCGCCATCCACATATTCCAGTTCGCCGCCAAACGGCACGCCATGCGCGATGCGGCTGGCGGC
>JAITMN010000174.1 GCA_031277355.1 Nevskiaceae bacterium
GCATCCGCTTCAACTCTGCCGGAGTGGGTTCGAGACAGACATTTGTGCCCACGGTATTGACCGTGAACGGCGACTACATCAGCAACGGCGGCACGCTGTACATGAACACGGTGCTGGGGGATAGCGATTCGCCCTCGGACCGGCTGGACGTGCAGGGCAATGTGGTGATGGCCGACCCTTCGCAACGCACGCTGATCGACGTGACCAACGCTGCGCCGGGATTGGGCGCAGTCACCACCGGCAACGGCATCCTGCTGGTGAGCGTGGGCGGCACGTCTGCTGCCAATGCCTTTGCGCTGGCGAGCAGCAGCCCGGATTATGGAAACGATGCCGACGGCGACTATCTCGGCGCGAACAATCCCGCCAATGGGTATGTCGATGCCGGCGCGTTCCGCTATCGCCTGTTCCAAGGTGATGGGAGCGATGACAGTTGGTATCTGCGCACGCAGTCTACGCCTCCACCGCTGCCTCCGCCTCTGTGCTCTGACGGGACCGAACCGCCATGTGTTGAGCCGCCGCCTCCACCACCGCCCGGTCCCGTTGATCCGGAGTACAACCCGGATGTGGGACTGATCACCGTACTGCCCGGCATCCTTGCGCAAAGCAACCTGGACATCCTCGACAACCTGCACCGCCGCAAGGGTGATGACCTGAACGTGATGCAGAACGATGATCGCCTGTGGGCGCGAATCTTCGGCAGCGATTCCGTGACGCACCGGCAGGAGAATGTGGCGTCGCCCGAAGCCAAAGGCAATCGTTATGGCTTTCAAGCCGGCGTCGATCTGTTCCAGAACCGCGACGGCAACGGCAAGCGTAACGATGTGGGCTTGTACGCCGCGTATGTGAAGGCGCACTTCAACGTCACCGGCATCACGGACACTTCATTGCCTGCATCGTGGGTCGGCATCCTTCGCCCTGAAACCACTGCGCTGGGCGCGTATTGGACATACCAGCGCAGCGCCGGCAGCGGCTTCTACTCCGACCTGATTTTCCAGTACAACTTCTATGGTGGAGAGGGTCAGCGTCAGGATGGCACGAGAGTGCAGATCGACGGCGCCGGCTATCTGGGTTCATGGGAAATCGGCTTCGGCAAGCAGATGAGCGAACATTGGAGCATCCAACCGCAGGCGCAGATCGTTGCGCAGAAAAGCGACATCGACGACATCGCGATAGCCAATGGCCGCGCAAGCTATGACGACAAGCTGGCGCTGTCGGGCAGGTTGGGTCTGCGATTGGTCGGAGACTACACCTCCGACAGCGGCAGACAGTGGAAGCCCTACATCCGCGCCAACTACTGGCACGGCTTCGATGGCAAGCGCACGACGACCTTCCAAACCCAAGGCGGGTCAACGCCGATCCAAACGCAAATGGGCTATGACACCGCCGAACTTGGCGTCGGCTTCACCGTTGCGATGACCCGCAACGTGAACCTCTACGCCGAAGCCGACCATGTATTCGGCATCGGCAAAGCCTCACGCGAATTGAGCCAGGGCATTGCAGGCAATGTGGGCATCCGCGTGATGTTCGGCAGAGAACCCGCGCCTGCGCCGGTGGTCGCTCCGCCGCCTCCACCCCCACCGCCCGCGGTTGCAGCCCCGCCGCCACCACCTCCACCCGCGCCACCACCCGCCCCCGTGCGACTGACGCTCTCAGCCGACGCGCTATTCGACTTCGACAGCGCGCAACTGCGACCCGCAGGCCAGGAGATGCTGGCCGGCTTCGTGCGCGACCTTCGCGGTCTGCAATACGAAGTGCTGATCATCGAAGGCCACACGGATCGCATCGGCTCGGATACCTACAACCAGGCGCTATCGGATCGCCGCGCCAACTCCGTGCGCGATTACCTGACCGGCAACGGCATCCCCGCCAACAACGTGCGCGCCACGGGTTACGGCGAAACCCGCCCGGTCACGACCCCCGAGCAATGCCCCCCGAGCCTTGCCCGCGATGCCTTGCTCGCCTGCCTGCAACCCGACCGTCGGGTGGAAGTGGAGGTATCCGGTCTGCGTCAACTGTAAGCACAAGCACGAAGACAGGGGCGCATCGGTTATTCCGCTGCGCCCCGTGCATTTCTTGATGAACACACCCGATTAGCAGACTGCATATCTGCCGCAGGCCGCGCATGCTGGCGGCATGCCCTCGCAAGAACATGAAATCCTGCTGATGCCGTTTCGCAATCGCCCGATGCTTGCGCCGGAGATGCTGCGCGATGGTTTTGGCGTTGAGTTGCCCAAGTTCGTTACGGTCGGGGCCGCATCGGCCGATCTGACGCAGGTCGAGCCCACGGAGTATCGCGCCGATCTGGTGCTGCATCTTCGTGGCGCGGCGTCCGACGACAACGCCGTTGCCGGTATCATCGTGGAGGCGCAGCGCTTCATCGACGACGACAAACGATATTCATGGCCCGCCTACGTCGCGAACCTTCGGGCAAAGCTGCGCACGCCCGCAGCCGTGACTCGCAACTGGTGCTCAAAATTGCCACGGCAGCCATCGCTGCCATCGCGAAACTTGAGAACGAACGTGCGAAGTTATACTTTGACGTTGTATTCAGCCTCATGCCCGAAGCGTATCGGGAGGAGTTCAGACGCATGGCTCAGACCTACGAATACCAGAGCGATTTCGCCCGCAAGTA
>JAITMN010000224.1 GCA_031277355.1 Nevskiaceae bacterium
TTTCATTCACGGTATCCACGCTGGCGCTGGCTGCGTGCCTGGTGGCTACCAGCAGTTACTCAACCAGCTTTGCTACTCAATCCGCCCTTGCGGTGATTCCTGCGCTTGCCGGCATGTTCCTGGGTCAAGCGGTGCGCGATAAATTGAACGCGCAAGTATTTCGCCAATGGTTCTTTTGGGCGATGCTCGCGGTGGGCGTCTTCATGGTTGTTCGCGCTTTATGAAGCGTGTGGAGCAGAATCGCCCAAAGTGCCCATCACGCCTTCCACCTCCTCTCCTGTGCGCCATACACTGCAATCCACACATAGCACACCGCCGGCACCAGCAATGCGGTAGCCAGGCTCGTTGCATCGGCCACACCGCCGGTGATCACAGGAATGATCGCCCCGCCAACAATGGCCATGCACAACAGACCCGAACCCTTGGGCATGTCATCGCCCAGACCTTCCAGCGCCAACGTGAAGATGGTGGGAAACATGATGGAGTTCATCAACCCGATGGCCACCACAGCGACCGCCGCCGTAGTGCCGATGCTTGCCGATGAGATCACGGCCAGCAATGCAGCGCCGGTTGCGCAGCTCATCAGTACACGCCCGGGCGTTACCCGGCTCAGAACAAAGGAGCCGATGAACCGGCCCACCATCGCGCCGCCCCAGTACAGACTCAGGATGCGCGCGGCAACATCGCCCGTAACAGACAGCACCGTGGGTTGCATCAGATAGTTGGTCATCACGCTGCCGATGGACACCTCCGCGCCGACGTACAAAAAGATCGACAGCGCGCCGAAGCCCAGCCGTGGTCTACCCAGCAGGCGCATCGCGCCGGCAAGGTTTGGCGATTTGCCAGAGGTATCCGGCGCAGGCGCACGGCGCATGAACCAGAAGACCAGCGCAAGGATGAACAGCACGCCGGCAATCAGCACGAAGGGCTTATGCAGCGTATGCGCTTCGGCAAGGCGCAGTTGCTCGCTCACCGGGCCGTCGGGCAGGCTCGCGCCGAGAATCAGCGCCGCGCCGAAGAACGGCCCCACCGTCGTGCCCAGCGAGTTGAAGGCCTGCGCCAGAGTCAGACGGCTATGCGAGGTAGCGATGCTGCCCAGAGCGGCAACCAGAGGATTGGCGGCAACCTGCAGGATCGTGATGCCGGCGGCCATCACAAACAGCGCGAACAGGAACCCTTCGTACACGCCCATCGACGCTGCCGGTGCGAACAGCAGACAACCCACGCACATCGTGACCAGCCCGGTGATGATGGCGCGCAGGTAGCCGATACGCGCCAGCAACATGCCGGCGGGCACCGAGAACACCAGATAGCCGAGAAAGAACGCGAATTGCGTCAGCATCGCTTCGGCATAGCTCAGCTCGAACAGGCTCCTGAGCTTGGGAATCAGCGTGTCGATCAGGACGGTTGAGAATCCCCAGGCGAAGAACAGGAAAACCACCAGCCCCACGAGAACGGGGTGGCGGGCTTGGCGTTGCAGAGGGTCTGTCACGGCAGTGGGATTTTTGGCAGTCATCGGCTGTTGGCAAGAGCGGCGCTGAAGCGTCCGAGTATAGGGGAAAGCAGCGGCGCAACCGAGTCGCCAGGCCGGGGCGCAATGACGCAAAATAGCCCCTTCGTGAAAACATCGCTCCGCTGCGGAGCGATCACAAGAGGAAAGACGCGCCATATGCCTGCCTATCGCTCACGCACCACCACCCACGGTCGCAACATGGCCGGAGCCCGCGGACTCTGGCGCGCCACCGGCGTCAAAGACGCCGACTTCGGCAAGCCCATCATTGCCGTGGTCAATTCGTTCACGCAGTTCGTGCCGGGTCATGTACATCTGAAAGACCTGGGTCAGCTCGTGGCGCGGGAGATCGAAGCGGCGGGCGGCATCGCCAAGGAGTTCGACACCATCGCCATCGATGACGGCATCGCGATGGGGCACGATGGCATGCTGTATTCGCTGCCCTCGCGCGAGATCATCGCCGACAGCGTGGAGTACATGGTCAACGCGCATTGCGCCGATGCGATGGTGTGCATTTCCAACTGCGACAAGATCACGCCGGGGATGCTCAACGCGGCGATGCGCTTGAACATTCCTGCGGTGTTTGTATCTGGCGGGCCGATGGAAGCGGGCAAGGTGCTGCTGGGCGGCAAGACGCAGGCGATGGATTTGATAGACGCGATGGTCGCAGCGGCAGATGAAAAAGTGTCGGATAACGACCTGCAAGTGATCGAGCGCTCGGCTTGCCCGACCTGCGGTTCGTGCTCGGGCATGTTCACTGCGAACTCGATGAACTGCCTCACCGAAGCGATGGGGTTGGCGTTGCCGGGCAATGGTTCGATGCTGGCCACACATGCCGATCGCAGGCGATTGTTCGTTGAGGCGGGGCGGTTGATCGTCGCCATCACCCAGCGCTACTACGAGCAGGGCGATGAAGCGGTGCTGCCGCGCAGTGTGGCGAACAAGCGCTCGTTCGAGAACGCGATGGCGCTGGATATTGCGATGGGCGGTTCGACGAACACCGTGCTGCACATTCTGGCCGCCGCGCATGAGGGCGGCGTGGATTTCACGATGGACGACATCGATGCGCTGTCGCGCAAGGTGCCCTGTCTGTCGAAGGTGGCGCCGGCCAAGAGCGACGTGCATATGGAAGACGTGCACCGCGCCGGCGGCATCATGGCGATTCTGGG
>JAITMN010000336.1 GCA_031277355.1 Nevskiaceae bacterium
GCCCATTCATGCAGCGTGGCGGGGGATATCTCCCGAATGTTCTTTTTGGCTGCGGCAACCAGGTCGTTTGCGGTCTGCGCCATCGCTTGCTCCTTTTGAATTAGTTTGTTCTAATATAATACATCGCTAATATACAAAGGGCAATATCCCGTTCGGGCGCGCAAGCTCCGGGGCGGGGGTTGCAGATGAGGTTTGAAGTGGCCAATGCAAGAGGATTTGCTCCGCTCGTGCTGCTGATTGCGGCGCTGGCGGCCTGTAGTCAGAGTCAGGGGCCAAGGCCCGTGGCTGATGTCCCGGCGGTGCAGACGCTCACCGTCGGCGCAGCCGATGTCGCCAACGGCCGCGCCTGGGAGGGTGTGGTTGAGGCGGTGCGTCAGGCCACGCTGTCGGCGCAGACCGGTGGCCGTGTCACCGAAGTGCGTCGCGATGTGAACGATCAGGTGTCTGCCGGTGAAGTGCTGGTGCGCCTGACCGCAGTGGAGCAACAGGCCAGCGCTGATGCGGCGCGCGCGCAGTTGCAGGCCGCCGACGCGTCTGTGGTGGAAGCCGAAGCCACTTACCGGCGTTTTGTCGAGTTGTCGGAAAGCCAGTTCGTTTCAAAGATGCAGCTCGATCAGGTGCGCGCCGCGCGCGATGCTGCTGTCGCTGCGCGCAATGCCGCGCAGGCGCAATTGGCCCAGGCGGGCCAGCAGGCCGACTACACCACGATTCGCTCACCGTATGCAGGCATTGTGGCTGCGCGCGATGTGGAGCCGGGCGAAACGGTTGCGCCCGGGCGCGTGCTGATGAGCGTGTTCTCGCCGGATCAGTTGCGCATCGAAGTGAGCATCCCGCAGGCCGATGCTGCGGCGATTCGCGCGATGCCTGAAGCAAGGATCATGCTCGGTGATGCCCGCGTCGTCGATGCGGCGCAGGTGATCGTGTTTCCCAGCGCCGATCCGGTGACGCATAGCGTCAACGTGCGCGTGCAATTGCCGGCGTTGGAGCCTGCGCCGTTGCCGGGCAGCACCGCGAAAGTGGCGTTTCCCGCGATCACGGGCGCGGCGTTCTCGCGCGTGCCTGCTGCGTCGGTGATGCATCGTGGTGAGGTCAATGCGGTCTATGTGATGGCCGATGGGCGTTTGTCGATGCGGCAGTTGCGTTTGGGTGAGCGTTTCGGTGATGAGGTCGAGGTGATCTCCGGTTTGAAGTCCGGCGAAATCATCGCGGCCGATCCGGTGGCCGCAGCGCAGGCATTGGCCGACGCGCGCAAGGGCGGAAACTGAGATGGCTGGCAACAACGAGCCGATGGCCGATGGCAAGGCTGCGCCGCTGGGTCTTTCCGGACGCATCGCGCGCACTTTTCAAAGCAATCCGCTGACGCCGATTCTGGCGTTGCTCGGATTGCTGCTGGGCGCGCTTGCCATCATCGTCACGCCGCGCGAGGAAGAGCCGCAGATCGACGTGACGATGGCCAATGTGATCGTGCCGTTTCCCGGCGCATCCACGCGTCAGGTGGAGCAGATGGTGAGCTTTCCGCTGGAACAAAAGCTCTCCGAGATCGAGCAGATCAGGCATACGTATTCGGTGAGCCGTCCGGGTCTTGCGATTCTCACTGCCGAATTTGAAGTGGGCGTCGAGCGTCAGCCAGCGCTGGTGCGGCTGTACGACAAGGTGTTCTCCAATCAGGATTGGATGCCGCAGAATCTGGGCGTCGGCCAGCCGGTGGTGAAGCCCAAGGGCATCGACGATGTGCCGGTGATGGCGTTGACGTTGTGGACCGACGATCCGCAACGCAGCGCGGTGGAATTGGCCGAAGTGGCGCACACGCTGGAAAACGAGCTCAAGCGCGTTGCCGGCACGCGCGACATCTACACCATCGGTGCGCCGCAACGCGCGGTGATGGTGGAACTCGATCCGGCGCGGCTTGCCAGTCATGGTCTTGCCGTGTCGGATTTGGCTGGTGCGCTGCAATCGGCGAATCTGGCGCGTCAGGCCGGTGAGCGTGTGGGCGCCGATGGCGTTTCGCAAGTGATGTCGGGGCAATTTCTCGCCGACCGCGACGACGTGGCTGCGCTGGTGTTGGGTCTGCAAGGCGGTGAGCCCGTGCGCCTGTCGGATGTGGCCGATATTCGCGATGTGGCCGATACGCCGTCGAGCTATGTGTGGCATGGCGCGCCGCCGGGCAGCGGCGGTCCCGCGCAGGGGGTTGCGCCTGCGGTAACGCTCGCCATTGCGAAGAAGCCGGGCAGCAATGCTTCGGATATCACGCAGGCGGTGCTGCAACGAATCGAGGCGTTGCGTGGTCAGGTGATTCCCGAAGGAATCGAGGTGGAAGTCACCCGCGACTACGGCCTCACCGCCAGCGACAAGGCGCAGACGCTGATCAAGAAGCTGGTGTTCGCCACATTGTCCGTGGTGCTGCTGGTGCTGTTCGCGCTGGGGCGGCGCGAAACCATCGTGATCGGATCGGCGGTGATCCTCACGTTGGCGATCACGCTGTTCGCATCGTTGGCGATGGGCTTCACGCTGAACCGCGTCTCGCTGTTCGCGCTGATCTTCTCCATCGGCATCCTGGTGGACGACGCCATCGTTGTGGTGGAGAACATCCATCGGCATATGGCGATGGATGGCGGCAGCGGCAAGACATTGCGCGAGGCGATTCCCGTGGCGGTGGATGAGGTCGGTGGTCCAACCATTCTCGCCACCTTCACCGTGATCGCTGCGCTGATGCCGATGGCTTTCGTGAGTGGGCTGATGGGGCCGTACATGCGGCCCATTCCGATCAATGCGTCAGCCGGTATGTTGCTGTCGCTGATGATTGCGCTGATCGTGACGCCGTGGCTGTCGCTGAAGCTGTTGTCGCGCCATGCGCCAGCGCCAGCGCAGGCCGCATCGGTGAGCGGCGAAGGGCATGCTCCGGGCACGATGGCCGCAAAGTTGCACGCGCTGTTCCAGCGGCTGTTGCAGCCGTTTCTGGCGCGTGAAGCCGGTTCAGGTGCGCCCGCTGCGAAGCGTCGTCGCGCGCTGTTCATTGCGATGGCCATGCTTGTGATGCTGGCCGCGAGTCTGGCCGTGTTCAAACTGGTGATCCTGAAAATGCTGCCCTTCGACAACAAGTCGGAGTTGCAGATCGTCGTGGATTTGCCCGAAGGCCGCACGCTGGAAGATTCCAATGCGCTGCTG
>JAITMN010000364.1 GCA_031277355.1 Nevskiaceae bacterium
ATGCAGATTTGATTGACCATCTTCGTCAACTGCCCGTAACCGGAAGGGCCGAGCAGACGCACACCGGCGGCGAAGGCGCGGATCACCGGCTCGGCGCGCGCAAAGGCGGCTTCATCGCCGCCAGCCATCACCGACAACTTGCCGTTTTGCGCGCCGGCCTGACCGCCGGAGACGGGCGCGTCGATGAAATGAAAACCGGCGTCTGTCGCAAGCGCAGATAACTCTCGCGCCACGGTGGCCGAAGTGGTGGTGTGATCCACGATCACCGCATTCTTCGCCGCGGTGGCGAATACGCCGTTGGTTCCCAGGCACACCTGCCGAAGATCATCGTCATTGCCCACGCACAGAAACACGAACTCCTTGCCCTGCGCGGCCTGCGATGGAGTGGGCGCACTGTCGCCACCGTATTCCTCGCGCCAAGCCTGCGCCTTCGCAGCAGTGCGGTTGTAAACGGTTACGTCGTGTCCCGCGCGGCGCAGATGTCCGGCCATCGGATAACCCATCACGCCCAGACCAATGAATGCGACTTTGCTCATGTTGTGATCCTTGTGTTGTGCCTCAGCGTGCCAATGCGCAGGGCTTCAGCCTTCGACCGCTGCTTCCAATGTCTCGCTCAATTCCAGCCATTCGTTTTCCAGATCGCCGATCTGTTGCGCCACACGCGCGCGTTGCGCCATGAAATCGCGCAGCCGGGCGGCCTCGCTTTTTTCGTACAGCGCGGGGTCAGCCAGTTGCTGATCCAGCCGCTGTGCGTCGGCGGCCAATGTTTGCATCTGCTTCTCGCAACGCGCCAACCGTGAGCGCAGCGGCGCAAGCTCCTGCCTTCGCTCGGCCTGTGCGCGACGGCGTTGTTGGGCTTCGGCGCGTGTTTCGGTTGCAGCCTTCGGCGCAGACCGATGCGCCGAAGGCTCAGTGGATGCACCGGCGCGCGTTGAGTTTGACTTTGACGCCGCCGCCGCACCGCCACCGGCCAGCCACGCCGCGTAGTCGCCCAAATCTCCGTCGAAGGGTTCCACTGCCCCCGCATCTACCAGCAGGAAGCGATCACTGACCGTGTTGAGCAGATGCCGGTCGTGCGACACCATCAGCACCGCACCCGCGTATTCCTGCAACGCCATCGCCAGCGCTTGGCGCATTTCCAGATCAAGATGGTTCGTCGGCTCATCGAGCAGCAGCAGATTCGGCCGCGACCAGGCCACCAGCGCCAATGCCAGCCTTGCCTTCTCGCCGCCGGAGAACGGCCCCACCGGCTCGAACACGCGATCACCGCGAAAGCCGAAGCCTGCAAGATAATCGCGCAATCCCTGCTCGGTATCGCGTCGTCCCACGGCTTGCCCGCGCCGCGACAGATTCAGCAGCGCCGATGCAGCAGGGTCCAGTTGTTCCAATTGATGCTGTGCGAAGTAGCCGATGGAAAGATCACGCGCGTCATCGCGTGTGCCCGCGCTTGCGGTCAACTCGCCGGCCAGATATTTCACCAGCGTGGATTTGCCCGCGCCATTGCGCCCCAGCAACGCGATGCGATCACCCGGATAGATGGTGAGGCTCACGTCGCGCAGCAGCGGCGGTGCGCCGGGATAACCCACATCCACTTCTTCGATGGCGAGCAATGGCCGTGGCAGCTTCAACGGTTCTGCAAAGGAAAACGTGAACGGCGAATCCACATGCGCCGGCGCGATGCGCTGCATCCGTTCCAGCGCCTTGATGCGGCTCTGCGCCTGCCGCGCTTTCGTGGCCTTCGCGCGGAAGCGCTCGACGAAGGATTCCATGTGCGCGATCTCGCGCTGTTGTTTGTCGTACAGCGCCGATTGCTGCGCCAGCCGCGCAGCGCGTGTTTCTTCAAAGGCGCTGTAGTTGCCGCGAAACAGCCCAATCTTGCCCTGCTCGATGTTGACGATGCGATCCACCACGCGGTCGAGAAACTCCCGATCATGGGCAATCAGCAGCAGCGTGCCGCGATACTCGCGCAGCCAACCTTCGAGCCAGAGTATCGCGTCGAGGTCCAGGTGATTCGTGGGCTCGTCGAGCAGCAACAGGTCAGACGGACACATCAACGCACGCGCCACGTTCAGCCGCACGCGCCAACCGCCGGAGAACTCGCGCACCGGCCGGGTTTCATCGGCGGTGGTGAAGCCCAGGCCATGCAGCAATTGCGCGGCGCGTGCGCGGGCATCGTAGCCGCCGGCCGCGCCGTACTGCGCATGCAATTCCGCCAGCTTCACGCCATCGCCCGCCGCTTCGGCCACAGTGATGCGGGCCTCCAACGCACGCAGCGCCGCATCGCCGTCGAGCACGAACTCGATGGCCGCCTGATCGCTCGGGGCCAAATCCTGCGCCACATGCGCCACCGCCAGCCGCGCCGGTCGCTCGAAGTGCCCCGCATCGGGCTGCAACTGCCCCAGCACCAGCGACAACAGACTGGACTTGCCACTGCCGTTCTCGCCGGTGATGCCCACCTTCTCGCCCTGAAACAGCCGGAAACTGGCTTCCGAGAACAGCAGGCGAGGGCCACGGCGTATCGCAACGTCATCGAAGTCGAGCATGGG
>JAITMN010000051.1 GCA_031277355.1 Nevskiaceae bacterium
GGGGGGGGGCGGTTTCCCCCCCGCGCGGGGGGGGGGGGGGGGGGGGGGGGCCCCCCGGGCCGGTGCCAGCGAGGGGCGGGCTCGGGGGGCGGCGGCCCCCACCCCCCCCCCCCCCCCCCCTCGCCCGCAAGCGGGAGAGGGGGCAACACCGGGCGCGCACTGGGCGAAGAAAAGATATGCACAAGAGACAGCCCAGAGGGAGAGGGAGTTAAACAGTCCGCACAATGACCTGCTACTAAGACGCTGCCCCCTCACGGATAAAGCCCGCGCTCCTTGCGCGCCATCAGAATCCGCTCGCACGCCACCGCGTAGGTCGCGGTGCGCAGCGGGATCTTGTGGCGGTCGGCCTTGTCCCAGATGTGGTTGAGCCCGTTCATCATGATGCGGTCGAGCCGCTCGTTGATTTCCTCCTCGTCCCAGAAGAAGGACGAGAAATCCTGCACCCACTCGAAGTAGCTCACCGTCACGCCGCCCGCGTTGCAGATCACGTCCGGCACGACCAGCACACCGCGCTCGGCGAGGATGTCGTCGGCCTCGGGCACCGTCGGGCCGTTGGCGCCTTCGAGCACCATGCGGGCCTGGACCCGCCTGGCGCGCTCGGCGGTGAGTTGGCCTTCGAGCGCGGCGGGGATCAGGATGTCGCACGGCGCGCCCCAGAAAGCCTCCTCGCCGATCGCCTCGCCGCCCTTGAAGCCGGCGATGCCGCCTTCCCGGCGCGCGTACGCCACCAGCCCGGCCACATCGAACCCCTTGTCGTTGACCAGAGTGCCGGTGTGATCCTGCACCGCGACGATCTTCGCGCCGGCTTCGGCGAAGAGCTCGGCCGCCGACGAGCCCACGTTGCCGAAACCCTGCACCGCCACGCGCGCGCCGCGCAGTTCCAGGCCGTGGCGGCGCGCGGCCTCGCGGCCCGTAACGAACACGCCGCGGCCGGTCGCCTTCACGCGCCCGAGCGAGCCGCCCAGGTGCAGCGGCTTGCCGGTGACGACGCCGGTCGCGGTGCCGCCCACGTTCATCGAATAGGTGTCCATCATCCACGCCATGATCTGCGCGTTGGTGTTCACGTCGGGCGCCGGGATGTCGCTGAGCGGACCGATGATGAGGCCGATCTCGCTGGTATAGCGGCGCGTGACTCTTTCCAGCTCCTTTTGCGACAGCTTCCCGGGATCGACGCGGATGCCGCCCTTGGCGCCGCCATACGGCAGGTTGACGGCGGCGCATTTGACGGTCATCCAGGCCGACAGCGCCATGACTTCCTCAAGCGTGACGTCGGGATGGAATCGCACGCCGCCCTTGCCGGGCCCGCGCGAGAGGTTGTGCTGCACGCGGTAGCCCTCGAAGTGGACGACGGCGCCGTCGTCCATCTCGATCGGCACATCGACGATCAGCGCCCGCTTGGGCCGCTTGAGCGTCTCGACCCAGCGCGCCAGATCGCCGAGATAGGGCACGACGCGGTCGACCTGCGACAGGTAGATGCCCCAGGGGCTGTTGGGGGACGGGTTGATGTAGGAGAGGGTGGAGGAACTCATGGCGGATGTTTCCCGGAAGTGGTTGAACAACAGGCGTAGTTTGGGATGGGGGCGGCGCATCGTCAACGCATCGCTTCTTCCAGTGCGACATCCCCCCACCCCTGCCCTCCCCCGCAAGCGGGGGAGGGAGCCGTACCCGCCTGGTTCATGCGCCGCCGGTGGATGGCGCCACTCTCAGGCTCTCAGCGCGAATCGGCATTGCCGGCGCCTGGCCGCCCGCCGAAGATCGCCGTGCCGACGCGCACCATCGTGCTGCCCGCCGCGACCGCCGCTTCGAGATCGGCGGACATGCCCAGCGACAGCGTGTCCACCGCCAGGCCCGCCGATCGAAGCCGGTCGAGCACCGCGGCGGCGCGCAGGAACAGGCCGCGCTGCGTCTCGAAGTCCGGCGCGGGTTCGGGGATCGCCATCAAGCCGCACAAGCGCAGGCGCGGCAAGGCCGCCACGGCTCGCGCGAGCGGCAGCGCCTCCTCCGGCGGCACGCCGGACTTGTTGGCGCCGGCATCGACGTTGACCTGCAAGCACACCTGCAACGGCGGCAGGCCGCCGGGGCGCTGTTCGGAAAGGCGCTGCGCGATCTTGAGCCGGTCGACGCCGTGCACCCAGTCGAAATGCTCGGCCACCGCGCGCGTCTTGTTGCTTTGCAACGGGCCGATGCAGTGCCATTCGAGCCGGTCGCGCAGATCGCGCAGCGCCTCGATCTTGGCGATGCCTTCCTGCACGTAGTTTTCGCCGAACGCCGTCTGGCCGGCGGCGTGCGCCTCGCGGATGGCCTCGGCCGGGAAGGTTTTCGACACCGCCAGCAGGCGCACGCCCGCCGGGTCGCGGCCAACGGCTGAGCAGGCCGTCGCGATGCGTTGCCGGACTGTCTGAAGGTTGCTGTGAATCGTCGTCATAATCATCGAAAAATATCAGGGAGACTTCATGAACATCGCTCAACTGCTGGCCTTCAGCATCGAAAGCCAGGCTTCCGACCTGCACCTGTCCGCCGGCCTGCCACCGATGATCCGTGTTCATGGCGACCTGCGCCGCATCGGCGTCGGCGCGCTCGATCACCCGGCCGTGCATGCCATGGTGACCGGCATCATGAGCGACACCCACCGCAAGCACTACGCGGAGTCTCTCGAAGTCGATTTCTCGTTCGCGATCGACGGCCTGGCGCGCTTCCGGGTCAACGCCTTCACCCAGTCGCGCGGCGCGGCGGCGGTGTTCCGGGTCATTCCATCCCGGATTCTCACACTCGAACAGCTTGGCGCGCCCCCGATCCTCGGCGAACTCGCGCTCAAGCCGCGCGGCCTGGTGCTCGTGACCGGGCCGACCGGCTCGGGCAAGTCGACCACGCTGGCGGCGATGGTCGACCACCTCAACGAAACGCGGCACGGCCACATCCTCACGGTCGAGGACCCGATCGAGTTCGTGCACGAATCGAAGCGGTGCCTGATCCAGCAGCGCGAGGTCGGGTCGATGACGCGCTCGTTCGCCAACGCGCTGCGTTCGGCGCTGCGCGAAGACCCGGACGCCATTCTGGTGGGCGAAATGCGCGATCTCGAAACCATCCACCTCGCGATGACCGCCGCCGAAACCGGCCATCTGGTGTTCGGCACGCTGCACACCACCGGCGCGGTGAAGACCATCGACCGCCTGATCGACGCGCTGCCCGCCGATCAGCGCGAACAGACCAAGAGCTTTCTGTCGCAGAGCCTGATCGCAGTGGTCACTCAGGTGCTGGTGAAGACGCCCGACAATCAGGGCCGCCGCGCGGTATGCGAAGTGATGGTGATGACCAAGGCCATTGCCAAGCTGATTCAATCGGATCAAACCCACCAGATTCCCAGCCAACTGCAAACCGGGCGCGAGTTCGGCATGCAATTGCTGGATCAGGGCCTGCTTGCGGCGGTGCAGGCGCGCGAGGTCGATCCCGACAGCGCCTATGGCTTTGCCACCGACAAGCGGTTGCTGGAAAAATTCGTCACCGACACTTCGCTGCTGCCAAAGCTCGACGTGAACCGCACGGATCGCTCCGATGGCTGAGATCGACGCCCTTCTGGCCGAAGTGGTGAAGCGGCACGGCTCGGACCTGCACTTCATTGCGGGCGAGCCGCCCAGGATTCGCCTGCACGGCGACTTGTTGCCGCTGCAAGGCGAGCGGCTGGACGCAGCCACCGTGCAACGCGCGCTGGTGGAAATCCTGCCGCCGAAGGCCGCCGCACGCTTGGACTCTCACGACGGCGCGGACTTCGCCTACGCCCTGGGCGCGCAGGGCCGCTTTCGCGTGAATGTGATGCGCCAGCTCAACGGTCTGGGCGCAGTGTTTCGCACGATTCCCTCGCAGGCGTTGACGATGGACGAACTGAATCTGCCGCAGTCGGTGCATAACCTTGCGCGTGCGCAGAACGGATTGATCCTCGTGACTGGCAAGACCGGCTCGGGAAAATCCACCACGCTGGCGGCTATTATTGACGACATCAATCGCCGCGACAAAGGTCATATCCTCACCATCGAAGACCCGATCGAGTTCGTGCATCAGCGGCGCAATTGCCTGATCAGCCAGCGTGAAGTGGGCGTGCATACACCCAGCTTCGCCGCCGCGCTGCACTCGGCCCTGCGCGAAGACCCGGACGTGATCCTCGTGGGTGAAATGCGCGATCTGGAAACGATCAGCATTGCGGTGACCGCTGCGGAAATGGGCATCCTCGTCATGGGCACGCTGCACACCAACGGCGCGGCGCAAACGGTGGATCGCGTGATCAACGTCTTTCCCGCCGACAAGCAATCGCATGTGCGCACGATGCTGTCCACGTCGCTGCGCGGCGTGATCTCGCAGCAACTGCTGCAACGCGCCGACAAATCCGGGCGCGTTGCGGCGCTTGAGATTCTCGTCAACACGCCTGCGGCAGCCAATCTGATCCGTCAGGGCAAGCTCGATCAGATCGAGAACACGATGCAGGCCGGCGCGCAGTTCGGCATGCGCACGATGGATACTTCCATCCAGGCGCTGTACGACCAGAAATTGATTTCCGGCCGCGAGGCTTACGGGAAAGCCATCAACAAAGCCCGCTTCGAGGCGGTAAAGGACATGAATTGACCGAATTCGCATCGAGTGCGCCACGCCGTCTGCTCGTAACCAGCGCACTGCCCTACGCCAACGGCGCGCTGCATCTGGGGCACATCATCGAGGCGGTGCAAACCGATATCTGGTGCCGCTTCCAGCGGCTGCGCGGTCACGATTGTCTGTATGTGTGCGCCGAAGACTGCCACGGCACGCCGATCATGATTCGCGCCCGGCAAGACGGCACAACGCCCGAGCAATTGATCGCCGACGCCTCCGCGAGCCATCAGCGCGATTACGCCGGCTTCAACATCGCCTTCGATCACTTCCACGCCACGCACTCGGAAGAAAATCGCCGCTACTGCGAATCGATCTACGCCACGCTGCGCAAGCGCGGCGCGATAGACCGGCGCAGCGTGCGTCAGGCTTACGACGAACAGGCGGGCATGTTCCTGCCGGATCGCTTCGTGCGCGGAACCTGTCCGCGCTGCGGCGCGGCCGATCAATACGGGGATTCCTGCGAGGTGTGCGGGGCCACGTATTCACCGGCGGAATTGAAAGATGCGATCTCCACGATCAGCGGCACGCGGCCCGTGCTGCGCGACTCGGATCATCTGTTCTTTCGTCTGGGTCTGTTCGACAAAGACCTGCGTGAATGGCTCGCAAGCGTGGGTCTGCAACCGGCGGTGCGCGCCAAGCTCGATGAATGGTTTGAGGCCGGCCTGCAAGACTGGGACATCTCGCGCGATGCGCCCTACTTCGGCTTTGAAATTCCCGACGCGCCCGGCAAGTATTTCTATGTGTGGTTCGACGCGCCCATTGGCTACATCAGCAGCTTTGCTGCGCTGGCCGCGCGGCGCGGGCTGAATGTGGATGACTACTGGAAGGCCGGCGCAAGCACCGAGCTGCATCATTTCATCGGCAAGGACATCAGCTACTTTCACACGCTGTTCTGGCCGGCGGTGTTGCAGGGCGCGGGCTATCGCCGTCCCACTGACGTGCATGTGCATGGCTTTCTCACCGTGGACGGGCAGAAGATGTCCAAGTCGCGCGGCACCTTCATCACCGCGCAGCGTTATCTGGAACTACTGCCCGCTGATCCGCTGCGCTACTACTTTGCGGCGAAGCTGGGCAATGGCCTCGATGACATCGACCTGAATCTGGAGGACTTCACCGCCCGCGTGAACTCCGACATCGTGGGCAAGCTGGTGAACATCGCCAGCCGCTGCGCGCCGTTCATCGCCAAGGGCGGCGGTCATCTTTCTGCGGCGTTGCCCGATGAAGCGCTGTATGCGCAGTTCACCGCGCGCTCGGAAGACATCGCCGCGCTGTGGAACAGCCGCGACTACGCCGGCGCGGTGCGTGAAATCATGCTGCTGGCTGATCGCGCCAATCAGTATGTGGATCAGAACAAGCCCTGGGTGCTCGCCAAAGACCCCGCGCGGCTCGATGAGGCGCGCGCCGTGGCGACGCAGGGCATCAATCTGTTTCGCGTGCTGATGACGTGGCTTGCGCCGGTGCTGCCGGACATTGCCGCCAAGGCCGCGCAATGGCTGGGAGATGATGCGCTGTCGACTTGGAACGGCATCGCCACACCGCTGCTGAATCGCGCGCTCGCGGCGTATCCGCAATTGGCGGCGCGGCTCGATCCGGCGGTGGTGAAGCAATTGGTGGCAACGCCACCCGCGTCGGCGCCAGCCTTACCCTCATCATCACAACAATCCACTCCTTCGCAGGCAAAGCCCGTGATCAACATCGACGAATTCGCCAAACTCGACCTTCGCGCCGCGAAGGTGCTGGCCGCTTCCCGCGTGGAAGGCTCCGACAAACTGCTGCAACTCACGCTCGATCTGGGCAGCGAGCAGCGCAATGTGTTCTCCGGCATCGCCGCGAACTATGCACCCGAACAACTGGTAGGCCGTTATGTGGTGATGATCGCCAATCTCGCGCCGCGCAAGATGCGCTTCGGCGTATCCGAAGGCATGGTGCTGTGCGCGGGCGGGCCGAAGGAAGATGGCAGTGAAGGCGTGTTTCTGCTGTCGGCCGACGCAGGCGTTGCGCCGGGCATGAAGATCACTTGAACAAGGGCAATATCCACGCACTTTACTCGGCGCTGCGCGCGGCCAATCCCGATCCGCGCAGCGAACTGGAATATGCCTCGCCGTTTGAACTGCTGATCGCAGTGATTCTTTCGGCGCAGGCCACAGATCGCAGCGTGAATCTCGCCACGCGCAAGCTCTACGCCAAAGCCAACACGCCGTGCACGCTGCTGGCGCTGGGCGTGCCGGGACTCACGCCTTATATCCGGCACATTGGCCTGTACAACGCCAAGGCGAAGAATGTGATCGAGACTTGCCGCCTGCTGCTGGAACAGCATCATGGCGAAGTGCCGCGTGATCGCGCCGCGCTGGAAGCGCTGCCGGGCGTGGGCCGCAAGACTGCCAATGTGGTGCTGAACGTGGCCTTCGGCGAACC
>JAITMN010000065.1 GCA_031277355.1 Nevskiaceae bacterium
GAAATGGCCAGCGACATTGCTGCAGTTCGCGTATTCCTGCTCTACGGCATCGACCCGCTGCAAAGTGTTCCACTGGAGCAGTTCCGCACGTCCCCGATGCTTCACAAGACGCGCTGGCCGCAAATTGTCGAAGCAGCCACGGTCAAACGTCAGGGGCTGAAGAAGCTGGCACTGGGGAAACAGCGGTTGGAGAAGTCAGCGCCACAAACCTGACCGCCGATCAACGCTGCAGCACAACCCGCTGCGATCAACTACCCAAGGTGGTGGAACGGATCGCGACGCCAGGATCGGCGTTTGGAGAACCGGCATTTGCGATGGCCGAATGCAGCGCATGTCCCAGCAGCAACGCCGGTAGAAAAATCCATCTGCGCAGCGCCTGAAAGCCGATGGCGGTCATGCCGACCGCGCCGCCCAGCACGAGAAGCAGGCTGGGGTTGCGTTCAGTGCGAAAAATGCAGGGCGGCGCTGCCTATCAACAGACCGCCCAGCAGTGCATGGATCAGGTTTTCAGTTATCTATGTGGTTTCTTGGAGAAGGCTAAGGCGAAGTGGTGCGATCCAGCAGAAACAGCGCCAGCAGCACCACTGCAAAGGGGAAACGCGCGGGGTTTCTGGAACCTTCCCCGGATGCACCCTCTGGCCGTACCCCCGCCTACGGTGGCAATGCGGATGCAATAGCAGGGTTTCGTTTCTGCGGAATTTCCCGCACCATGTCTATATCATCGGGGGACGCACCGCTCGTTTCAACGCTGGTTCCAAGGCGGCTCTCAAGCGATCCACGATGACGGCCAATGGTTTCATGGCGAGGTCGTTCTTCTTGGTAAATGCCTGCCACAGCATCTGCCGAGAGAGGTCATGCGCGAACTCGTCGGTGAGGTCGATCGGCAGTTCAGGGGATACGATCATGCGGCTGTTCGTCATGCCAAGCAGAGCGATGGCATGGAGCTTTTCAGCATGGCATCACCGAAGCCGATGTCGATCTGCGTCCTGCAGCGACGCCTTGGCTAACTCGCCTGCGGGCACGGACCGATGCAGCCAAGTTCGGACTCATCCGACGATCTCCAGATAGGGACGCATCACATTGGCGACCCGACAAATCTTCGCGTAGCGCCACAGTTCATCCGCCGACGCGCGGCGCTTGGCGCGTACTTCCTTCAGGGCCTCCAATGCCACGTCCAGCCCTATCTTGTTGCGATGTTTGAAGCAGTCCGCCACAGTCTTGGCGATGCCGTAGATGCGCAGCGTCACGCCGTCGCGTTTGACGGTTTTGATTCCTGCGGAGTAAACCTCATCTGACATCTGCACCATCCGGATTGGCGGATAGTCGATGCGAGGCGCATGGCTGCCTCGCGGCATGGCGATCCACACCTGGCGCGGCAGTTGCGTGGTCAGTTCGTGGAACTGGAGCGCGGTCAGCAGGCAGAACACGGCTTGCGGCGCCTTCGTGGCGACAATCTCAAGGCTTTCGTGTTCCGACCCCGGGTGGCCGGACGCGCGGTAGAGACCGCGCCCGACTTTATCCAGCAGGCCTGCCCCAGTCAGGCGCGTCAGGATGATCCGGGGCGCTTTGATGGCGTTGAGGTCTCTGGTGCGCAGCAGCCCCTTCCGGGTGGCCAGATCAAGGACGCGCTGGGTATCAGTGTGGGCTGCCATTGTTGGAGTTTGTTACGTTTATTCGTTAATTGCAAAAAATTGAAGAATAATAGTAATAACCCGCCTCGAATCAGTCGGGAAGAGGGGGATTCGAGGTGGCTGGCTCATGGCTGACGGACGCGCCCTCTGGCCATAGTGTCCCGCCCTGCCTTGTCCCTCGCCTTGATTTTGAACACTTCGAGCGCCACCATGCTGATCGCCCTTTGCAAGGGCATGGCTCAACCGGAGACTGGCGTGAGCGAGGGGGAGGACGATAACGCTGCCGCTACCGGCGAGCCGGAGCGCTGGCAGCAATTGCGCGCGCTGTACGATGCGGTATGCGATCTGCCGCCGCACACCTGGCGCGGTGAGTTGGAACGTCTGACCGCCGACCCTGATCTGATGCGCGAAACGCTGGAATTGCTGGGCGCGCAAACCGTGTTGCTCGAACGTGCGCGCAGACCGCTCGACGCCTTGATGGCGCGTATCGCTGCGCCGGAATTGCAACCCGGCGACACGCTTGGCCCCTGGCGGCTCGCCCAGCGTTTGCGATCCGGCGGCATGGGCGTGGTGTTCATCGCCGAACGCGCCGACAAACTGTATCAACAGAAAGTGGCGGTGAAACTGCTGCACGGCCTGGCCGATGCCCGCACCGCCGAGCATCTGGCCGAAGAGCGGCGCATCCTCGCCAGTCTGCAACATCCCAACATCGCGCGGCTGTATGACGGCGGCGCCACGGCGTCGGGTCTGCCGTATCTGGTGATGGAGTTCATCGACGGGCAGCCGCTTGATGTGTACTGCCGCGAACATGGGCTGAATCTGCGTCAGCGTTTGTTGTTGTTTGTGCGTGTGTGCCGCGCGGTGCAGGCCGCTCATGCGCGTCTGGTAGTGCATTGTGATCTGAAGCCCGGCAATGTGTTGGTGCGCGAGGATGGCGAGCCGGTGCTGCTGGATTTTGGCATCGCCCGCTTGCTCGATGGTGCGGGGCAGGGCGAGCGCATCGCGTATTGCACGGCTGCTTATGCTGCGCCCGAAACGCTGGCCGGGCAGATGGTGGGCGTGGGCAGCGATGTATTCAGTCTGGGCGTGATGCTGGTGGAATTGCTCACCGATTGCCCGTCGCAACGCAGCGCTGACGATGGCGCACAGCCGGTGATCGCGCCCAGTGGTTTGGCCGGTGAAGATTGTCCGTGGCGGAGGAGCTTGCGCGGTGATCTGGACGCCATCGCCGCACGCGCCTGCGCCTTGCAGCCCGATGCGCGTTATGTGTCGGTGGAGGCGCTGGCCAATGATGTGCAGCGTTATCTGGATCATCGCCCGGTGCTGGCGCGGCAGGGCGGGCGTTTGTATCGGGCGCATCGTGGTCTGCGACGCAACTGGCGCGCGGCCAGCGTTGCGGCGCTGGTGTTGGCATTGAGCGGCGTGTTCGTGTGGCGTCTGGAGCAGGAGCGTGCCCGCGCGCAACAGGAAGCGCAGGTGGCCGAGCAAGTCGGCCAGTTCATGCTCGACGCCTTTGAAGCAGCCGATCCGCGCAAGCGCGGCAAGGGTGAGATCGAAGCCACCGCACGCGAAGTGCTGGATGCAGCCGCCACGCGCATCGACAGCGACGCGGCGTTGACCGCATCGCCCGCCATGCGCGCCCGTGTGCGTCATGTGATCGGCGTTGCGTACATGAATGTGGGTCAGAGCCGGCGCGGTGAGGAGTTGCTGCGCATGGCCGCCGATGAACTGCTTGCGCTGCGCGTGAACCGGCCTTTGGAAGCCGCCGAAGCATTGAGCGATCTGGCGGCGATGCTCGCCAGTGGCCGCGATGGCGAAGGCGCGGCGCAGGCCGCGCAACGTGCGTTGCAGGTTCTTGCCACGGCGCATGGCGCGGACAAACAAGCCGTGCAAAATGGCCAAGCGCAGGCGTTGACCTCGATGGGGTTGGCGCTGTCGCAGCAGGAGCATTATGCGCAATCACTGCAAGCCTTCGAGCAGGCGTCCGCGTTGCGCGCCGATCAACCCGATGCAGACAGGCATCGGGCGGGCATCGCGCACAACCTGGGTTTGCTGTATTGGCGTTGGGGCAAACTCGATGAGGCCGTGCGTTATCTTCGTGAGGCGCTGGCGGCAAAAAGTGAACTGTATGGCAGCGATTCCTACGATGTGTGGGTGAGCCGCTCCATGCTGGGCGAAGTGATGGCGATGCAGGGCAAGCCGCGCGAGGCCACGGACCTGCAACAACAGAACCTGACGCTGGCGCTGAAACTGTTCGGGCAGGACAGCGCGTTTACTTCCGCCAACTACATGGCTCTCGGCGGCTATCACCTCGACATGGGCGACTACCAATCCTCGGCGGACTACTACACCCATGCGCTGCAAATCAGTGGCCGTGTGGCCGGGCAGGACAGCACCAGCTATGCGATTGCGCTGAACAATTACGCCTGGCTCGAACAGGTGCGCGGCAACTGGCGCGACGCTGCGGCGATGTATCAGCGCGCGATGGAAATTTCGAAAGCCAGATTGGGACCAGACAGTGGCCTGACGCTGAAAATGCAAACGCATCTGGCGCAGACGTTGCTGCTCGATGACGAACTGACCCAAGCCAAGCCGCTATTGGACTACGCGCTGCAAGTGTGGTCGGCGCGTCTGGAGCCGGACGCCGCCGATCTGTTCACCGTGCGCCTTGCGCTGGCCGAATGGCAGATGCGTTCAGGTCACTACGCCGCCGCGCATGAACAATTGCAGGCGTTGCAACCGCTGCTGTCGAACCAGCCGCCCTTGCAGGCCGTGGAATTCTCCTCGCTGCAAGCACAGTTGTTGCAGCGTGAGCGTCGCTTTGCAGAAGCCGCCGAAGTGTGGCAACAGGTGGTGAGTCAAAGCCAGGTGCTGCACGGAGCCGATACCGTCACCACCGCGCAATACCGCCTGCCGTGGGCCGAAACGCTGTTCGCGGCAGGCCGGTTGGATCAGGCCCGCGAGCAATCAAACCGCGCCGCACCATTGCTGCGCGATCAAATGGCGCCGGGAGCCGACGCGCTGACGCGCCTGACGCGGTTGCAGGGGCGGGTGAAATAGCAACCGCCACGAATTGTCGTCAGTCCTTCAGCCCGGCTATCATATGGACAGGGCAAGGCAAGCGTCTGAATCCGCTTCCAATGGAGAGATCGACCATGCGCAAGATGTTGTTGATTGCTGGCGCCGCGGCTCTTTCTGCTGCGGGGATGGGTGTGCAGGCGCACCATTCGTTCGCGATGTTCGATCAGACCAAACAGGAGACGCTGACGGGCACGGTGCAGGAGTTCCAGTGGACCAACCCGCACACCTGGCTTCAGTTGGAAGTACCGACCGACGGTAAAAAGGTCGTCTGGTCCATCGAAGGCGCCAGTCCCAATGGCCTGCGTCGCCAAGGTTGGAACGCCAGGACCTTCCAGCCGGGAGACAAGGTCACTGTGACCCTCAATCCGCTGAAGAATGGCGAGCCCGGCGGTTCGTTCGTCGGCGCGATCAAGGAAGACGGCACGAAGATCGGTCGCCCGCCGGAAGACTACGAGGAGAAGTAAGGCCGAAGGCTGCCCCGCCGGCCCGCCGCGCCGCTACTGCGGCGCGTATTCCTTCAACGGAAACTCCAACAACTTTTCCGCGCAATCTTCCTCGATCAGGATCGTTGAAGCAGGCTGCGCCTTGAACACCAACCGCGCGGTCCACGGCGAGGAGTAGTACTTCGCGTCCTGATAGGTGATGAGGTTTTCAAGCGTGTTCGCATCCACCTTGCGGATGCGCTCGGTCACGCGCATATCCGGCGACTGCGGCAGGCCCGAAGCATCAAGCCACTGCTTGCCGTTGAAATCGCCCGTCTCGATGATCAGCGTGTCGCCTTCCCAGCGTCCGGAGGAGCGGCCCTCCCACAGGTTTTCACGCTCGTCCTCGTTCATCTGAAGTGGCCCGTCGAGCCAGATGTGGCGGATCACATGATGTACCTGAAAGAAGAACGTTACCTTCACCGGCGCCTGCGCAATCATGAACGGCTCGTCCACCAGCAGCGAACGCGGCGTGCCCGGCGGCAGACATTCGAGCATCGGATCATCGCTCTTGCCTGCGCGATTCGCGGCAGTGCGCTGACGATACAGCGTTCTGCCGGCGGCATTCAGCGGCGGCGTCTTGCCATCAGCGGTGGTCAACGTATCGATCTTGTGATCGACGCGCCAGTAACCGGCGATGCGCGGACGAGTGCGCTCGGCTTCGATCAGCGCCTTGGTCTGCGCTTCCTGTGCAGTGCGGCGCGCGGCGGCTTCGTTTTCCTGAGGAATGGAACTCTGGGCAAACGCGGGCGCAACCGCCAACACGGCCAGAAGGGATGCGGCGGTGGCCGCCAAAGAGAATGTCTTGTTCATCGTTGCTTACCGAAGCCGCAGCTTGCCCGAGCTGTCGGATTTGTTGCGGTTGTTCTCCTCGCAGACGTATTCGGTCAAGCGCAGGTCCGGCGCCCACTTGTACTCGGCGCGCGCGGTCCACGGGCGAGAGTAGGTTCGGGGGTCGTCGAGAGTGAAGGTGTTCTCGATCAGGTCCGGCGCCTTCTTGGTCCAGCGTTCGGTGACTTTCATCGAACTGGACTTGGGCCGCCCTTCCTCATCGACCTGCGTGAAGCCATTGAGACCGGTGGTCTCGATCACCAGCGTGTCGCCTTCCCAGTGACCGCGCGAATAACCCAGATAGCTGGGCTTGAAATCCGCCGGCATCGGTTTGCCATCCAGATGAATGATGCGATAGGAGTGCATCACCTCGATGGCAATGTAGATCGCATCGGGGGTTTGCACGATGTCATAGGGATAGGGCGTGGGCAGCACGCGCGGCACACCCGACGGCAAACAGTTCGCATTGGGATCAAACAGCGGATCGCCACGCGCTTCGGCGGCCGAGCGATCGAGGAAGAACTGCTTTGCCCACGGCAGGAACGGCGTTTCCGAGCCATCCAGCGGCCGGATGATGCGGAAGAAAGTCTGCGGCATCCAGGTTCCGGCAAAGTTGGGCACGCTGTCGGGCACGGTGATGTCGCGTCTGGCCGGATCACCCGTCAGCACAGGCGCAACCGGTGGTGCAGCGCCTCTGCCCCCCGCTTGTGCCGCGAAACCAGCCGCCGGCATCAGGGCTGCGACTGCAATCGCTCCGGCGATTATCCAGGACACTCTACTTTTGATGAACATCGTCCCCTCTGCCGCGTTTTCCAGGGCCCGTGCGCCCGTGGCCTATCTTACTCGCGAGTCTGTTATCTGATGCGAGTCATCAGAATTGGCGTTACGCGCTTGCGGGTGCCGCGCCCGATCATTCATCTCCGACGAAAATGCCCTTGCGCTTGAACCACGCTGCGGTTTTCACATAGGGCGCGAAGCGCTCCAGGTGCAGTGTCTTCTCGATCGCGGCCATCGGAGCGTTGTTCCAGCGCGGCAGTTTTTGGTGATGCGTCAGCAAGCCGATTGCCCCGCCGAGCCAGGCTGCCAACACGGCGATGCCCGCGAAGCGTTTGAAAGGCTGCCAATTGCGTCCGTGCTGTCGGTATTCGGCGGGCACGGAACGGCGGCGAATCGCGCTGACGATCATGCTGATGAAAGCCGCGACGGGAGACACAAGGCAAGTCACCACCGCTGCCGCAAGCGCCAATACGATTGAGGCCATCGTCACGGGGAACCAGCCCTCGGGCGTTTCTCGTTCCACCAGGTTCTGCGCGCCCAGAAACAAAAGCAGCAAGGGCAGCGCCATGACGCCGATCCATGACCACAGCGAATTCGGCGGCGATATCTTGTCGAGCAGCGCGATCATGCATCTTTCCAGCAGATTGCCCGACTCGGTGGAAATATAACCCTCGCAGGCTCGGATCACTTCCTGCCCAGGCGACTGGCGATCTGCCGCCTTGAGTTGGGCGACGGACTTCAGCGCCGCATCCAGCACCGGCTGACCGGAATAGGTCTCGAAGAACTTGCGCGCACGCCCGGTATTGAAGGATTTTTCCCCGCCTGACCAGATGTTGTTCAGATCGGTCAGTTCCTCGATGAACACATCGTCGAAAACAGGGGGTCTGATGAAGGCCAGGGCTTTGTCGCCCACCGCCGCAGCCAGATAGGTTTTGCCGCGCAGCACCAGAACCAGTTCAGCAGCCGTGGTGTGGCTTTCATACCCAACGCGCCAGGTATCCGGCGCGGTGTCCTGATGATTGAACGGCGTGAAATCCAGATACTGCACCACGCTGCCCACCGGCAGGGTGAGCAGATAGTCGGTCAGCGCCTGATTCGACAACGCCGAGTGCGTGGTCACGATCACTTTGGGCTCGGCGCGCACAGTGACCGACGTGATGTGGGTAAAAAAACCATGTCCACTGCAGCCGGAACATTCAACCTTGCCGGAGCCACTGCAAGGGCTGCAGGCCACCCATCTCTTGGAACCACAGGCGTAGCAGTTCTGCCGATAGACTTCATTGTGGCCTTGGTCATTGGGCCCGGTAGCCACCCACCGGTATCTCGTGATCACACCGACGCCGCCGCAACGGGAACAGGATTGATTGCCCTTGCCGCCACAGGAAGAACAGGCTACGGCGCCTTCACCCCCACACTGGCTGCACCGCTCATGAACCGAGTGCTGGCCGAAGTCCCACATTTCAACGCTCTGCTGCGCGCCGGCCAACCCTGCGCCTGCCTGCGCGAGCACGTCCGCCATGAAATTTTCGCGAATGGGCTTGTGATGCCGGCCCAATTCGCAACGCTGCGCTGTCTCCTGCTCATAGGCCCGGCGATCGGAACCAAAATGAGTGCTGGCAGCCCGCTTGCCCTGGAGCCGCTCGTCCGATGTGCAGGGAACGAACGACCAATCCACCTCGTAGACGACATGACAAGGACACGAACGGCCACCGGCATTGATGACTTCGGTTCGCTCCACATGGTTGCCATGGATCAAACCGGCAATGTCGGCGTGCAGACGTTCAACGATCCTTGCGCCCGCAGGATCCTGTGGTTGTGAGGACATGCCCGGCCCCTTTGATCGCGGGCCGCCGGGCGCGCCCGACCAATGCCCGCAGCCTTTGCAAAACAGACCGCAGGGTAGCGCCATCGCCCCATGCGGGCAATCTGGTGGCGCATCACGCAGGCCGCGCCATCACGGGGCAATTGGCAGGGCAATAATAATTTAGCTAAAATGGCCAAATGTCCAAACGCATTTCCGCAAGTGACGCAAAGAACAATTTTGGCGGTCTTCTCGAAGATGTGGCTTCGCTGGGCCGCGTGGAGATCGTCAAACACGGGCGCCTCGTCGCCGTCGTCCTGTCGCC
>JAITMN010000282.1 GCA_031277355.1 Nevskiaceae bacterium
ATCACCTGCTCCTGATCATCGCGCCATACCGTGACGAGCACCTTTTCGCGATCCACCGTCGCGCGCTCCACGTCGCGGAATGTCGTGACGACAGCCCCGTCTATCGCAAGCACCAGATCGCCCTGTTGCAACAGACCATTGGCCGGTGCGCCACCGGTGATGCGCGTGACGCTCAACACCTGCCGCTCTTCGGGATTTTTCTTCTGCAACATCGTCAGCCACGCATCGGGCAACCCCAGACGGCGCGCGGAAGCCAGACCTTGCAGACTCATCTCAATGTCGAGCGTGTGCAGCGCCTGCCCGCTACGGATGTGATCGAGCATCTCGACGACGATGTCGATGGGCACGCCTACCATCGTCTGCACGATTTCCCGCCCGGCTTCCACCTGGAAGCTGGACCACATCGCGCGCACCGAACCATCGCCGGCGATCAGCACGCCATCGAACTCATCCGGCGGATTGACCAGACGGATCGCGTCGATGTTGGCGTCGCGGAAGCGCATCGCCCGCGTCAGCGGCAACATCAGCGGCTCTATCGTGGACACCTGCGTGGTCCGCGATTTCAGATCACCATTGCCATCCATGCCCACGGCGGTGATGGGCTGCCCCACTCGCAGCGGACGCGGATCGAGCCTTGCCGCGCGCATCGGCGTGGAGCCGATCAGCTTCGGGTCGTACTGCACCACCGCCAGATTGTGCAGCGGATGCACGAACACGACGCGGCCCGGAATCTCCAGCGCGCCGCCAAAGGTGATGCGCACGTCGCCCAGCGACATCGGTACGGTGTTGCGATCGGTGATGATCAGGCCCTGCGCCGCATCCACCAGCAATCCGGTGCCGCGATAGTTGCGATCCGTGATGCCGGAGAGCGAGAACGGCATGTCGAAGGTCAGATGCACCAGCGACGGCGCCAGGCGCGACACGGCCTGCTCGCGCGCCACCGGCAGCGGCGTCGAGCCGCCTTCGAGCGGCTTCGGCGCGGCGGTGGAGACGAGGTCTTTGCAATCCCACAGACCGGCGGTGTCGTTGCGCTGACACTCACGCGCGGGGAACCAATGCCGCTCCATCCGCATCGACTTGAGTTGAGTGCCGTTGGGATCATCCATCGTCGTGTATCGCAGCGTGGCGCGTTCACCGTCGCCCAATTGCTCCAGCACACCGCGAAAATCCGCCAGATTCGCCACCGGCTTGCCGTTGACCGCCGACACCAGCGCGCCGCGCGGCACACCGGCGGAGGCCAGCGCATAGCCGGGGTTGGCCACGAACACGCCGCGCACCGGCAGATTGAAATGCCGCGCCATCTGATACGACAGGTCATGCACGATGGCGTCGCCGAACTCGATGAACGAGCCGGGCGTGATCGCGTGCAGGTCTTCCACTTGCAGCGTCACATCGCGCGAAGCGCCGCCGCGCTGCACTTGCAGTTGCACGTTCTGCCCAATCGCATCATCCAGCAGCGCTTCCAGCGGTTCAAACGCAATGACCGGATTGCCATTCACGCGCACGAGGATGTCGCCGGGTTGCAGCTTCCCCGCCGCCGCCGAACCCGGCTGCACCTGCGACACCACCAGCATGCCGGTGTTGCCGGGAAACGCCTTGCGAATCGTCGCTTCGGTGTCGGTATCAAGGCCCAGGCGATTCAACTCATCAAAGGGAATGAAGCGAAACACCGTCTGCAACGTGCCGCGCGTGACCGGCTTGCCGGCCTGAATCAATTTCAGCGCGCGCTGCACGCGACCCAACGGCAGATAAAAACTCGACGCCGCGCCGGTGGCTCCACCGGCATTGAGCGCCACCACGCGGCCTTCGATATCCACCACCGGCGAGCCGGAAGAACCGCCCGAAGTGCCCGAAGCGGCCTGCAAATAGAAAGTGTTGAAGTCGTTGTAGCGGCCCGCGCCATAGCCCGGCGCATCGCGATCCAGCCGCGCGATGGTGCCGGCCAGAATCGAAAGCTGCTCGCCGGCGTTGTTGCCGATCACGCGAATCTCGCGCCCGATCTGCGCGCCCTCCGGGTACAGCGGCAACGACGAGGGCTTGATGAAGCGCAGTTTCGCCGGATCGTAGCGATACAGGCCGAAGTCGTGCACCGGATCGCGGTACACCGGATACAGTTGCACTTCCTCGCGATTCAGAAAGGTGGCTTCGGCGGTGACCGGGCCGGGCGTTACCACATGGCGATTCGTGAGAACGAGGCCGCGCTCGGCATCGACGACGAAGCCCGTGGCCTGCGACGACGTATTCCATTCGGTATCGAAGGCGCGCGTCTGGTCGATTTCGATGGCCACGACGCTCTGCGCGATGCGCTCCAGCGTTGCAGCCCAGGTAGCGTCTTCACGCAGTTGCACGGGCGCGGGCGGCGGGCCCTCTGGCGCGCCCCCTTCGCCCCCTCCATCAGACGGGCCCTGCGGCATGCGCGGCGGCAGGTCCTGCAGCGGCGCTTGCGCCAACAATGGGACTGGCGCAAACAACGCCAGTGACAACGCCAGCGCCCACAATGAGCCGGCAAAACGCCTTGCATGCAACATCATCACCTCAGAAGTAGAGGACCAGCGCCCACACCGCGGCCAGCAACACAAAACAAACCAGCACCGCCGCCGAACCCATGTCTTTGGCCAAACCCGACAGCACATGATGTTCCAGCCCGATGCGATCCACCGTGGATTCGATCGCGCTGTTCAACAATTCCACCACCAACACTAGCAGCATTGGCGCAATCAGCAGCGCTTTCTCGACGCCGCCGTCGCCGACCCACAGGCCCAGCGGCACGAGGATCACCGCCAGCGCCACCTCCTGACGAAACGCGGCCTCGCTGCGAAACGTCCCGGCGAGGCCGTGGTAACTGGACCTGAAGGCGCGCAGCACCCGGGTCAGTCCGACAGGTTTGGGTCTTTGCATGGTCTGGCAGTCTAAACCGTACAATGGGCCAATGGGTTTCCAACGCCGTCAGACAGTGCAGGTTCG
>JAITMN010000296.1 GCA_031277355.1 Nevskiaceae bacterium
GCCAACATCCCGGTGCTGGGCATCAATCGCGGTCGCCTGGGCTTTCTCACCGACGTGATGCCGCAGGACATGCTCGCCAGCGTCGATGCGGCGCTCGAAGGCCGCTGTCAGCGCGACGAACGCCCGCTGCTGGAAGCGCGGCTGGCCGGTCCCGGGCAGGTGCGTCAGCAACTGGCGCTGAACGACGTGGTGCTGTCGAAGTGGGACACCGGCCGCATCCTCGACTTTGAAACGCGCATCGACGGGCGGCTCGTGAACACCCACGGCGGCGATGGTCTGGTCGTCGCCAGCGCCACCGGCTCCACGGCCTATGCGTTGTCCTGCGGCGGGCCCATCGTCGAGCCGGGCCTCGATGTGCTCGTGGTGGTGCCGATCTGCCCGCACACGCTGGCCGACCGGCCCATTGTCGTCTCGCGCCACAGCACGATCACGGTGCTGCTGCATGAGCGCTTCGACACGCGCGCGCAGGTGGTTTGCGATGGCGTGGTGTTCGCCGAACTGCGCGGCGCGGAGCAACTGGACATCGCCCCTTCCGCGCACCGCATCACGCTGCTGCACCCGCCCGGCTACGACTACTACCGCTTGCTGCGCTCCAAATTGCATTGGGGCCGCGCGGGGGCCGAGTTTCAGCGATAAGCCGCCATGCTGATCCATCTGCACATCAACGATCTGGCCATCGTCGATAGCGTTGAGCTGAATTTCTCCGGCGGGCTGACGGTGCTGACCGGCGAGACCGGCGCGGGCAAGTCCATCATCGTCGATGCGTTGATGCTGATTGGCGGTGCGCGCGCAACGGCCGATCAGATTCGCGCCGGCGCAGCGCGCGCCGAAGTAGCCGCCACGTTTGATATTCGCCGCATGCCGCGTCCACTGCGCGATCTGCTCGACGAACACGGCATCGAGGCCGACGACGAACTGCTGGTCCGCCGCCAGATCAACAGCGACGGCCGTTCGCGCGCTTGGCTGAACGGACAGTCCGTGCCGGTGCAGACATTGCGCGAAGTGGTAGGCAATCTGCTCGACGTTCATGGTCAACATGAATTTCAATCGCTGGTGCAGAACACCGCGCAGCGTGAACTGCTCGATGCCTATGGCCGCCATCGTTCGCTGGCCGATCAGGTGCAAACCGCGCACCGCGTGTGGCTTGCGCTGCTGAACAAGCAATTGGAGTTGGAAGCCAAGGTGCGCGACCGCGACGCGCGCATCGAACTGCTGCGTTTTCAGGCCAGCGAATTGCATGCGTTGGCGCTGCGCGCCGGTGAAGTCGAAGAACTGTCGCAGGAGGCGGCGAAGCTCAGTCAGCGTGGCCGCTTGATGGAAGCCGTCAGCGGTTCACTGGAATTGCTGTATGAGGGCGAAGCGCAATCGGTGTACGGCCAATTGGCGCGCACGCAATCGCTGCTGAAACCCTTGCAAGACCTCGACCCGCAACTGGCCGAGCTGTTGCCGCTGCTGGAAGAAGCCTCGATTCGCGTTACCGAAGTTTCGCGCGGACTGCGCCACTACGCCGACAGCCTCGACGTGGATGGCTCGCGTCAGGCGGGCGTCGAACGCCGCCTCGCCGCCATCGAGGAACTGGCGCGCAAGCACCGCACACCCGCCGCGCAATTACCCGAACGGCGCGATCAGATCGACGCTGAACTGGCGCAACTTGAAACCGTGGAACAGGACGTGCAAACGCTGCGCCGCCAGCAAACCGAAGCCTTGGACACCTACCGCGAACTTGCCGCGCGGCTATCGGCCGAACGCAGCGTTTCGGCGCGGGCGCTGGGCAAGCAGATCACCGCCAGCATGCAGACGCTGGGGATGACCGGCGGACGCTTTCAGGTGGAGGTGTCGCCGCATCAATCCACGCAGCCGCAACCGCATGGGCTCGACCACATCGAGTTTCTCGTCACCGCCAATCCCGGCCAACCGTTGCGGCCATTGGCGAAGGTGGCCTCGGGCGGTGAGCTGTCGCGCCTGTCGCTGGCGATACAGGTGGCCTGCACGGCCACCGAAGAGCGCAGCATGGTGTTCGACGAAGTGGATTCGGGCATCGGCGGCGCAGTGGCGGAGATCGTTGGCCGTCAGTTGCGTGCGCTGGGCGAGCGCGGTCAGGTGTTCTGCGTCACGCATCTACCGCAGGTGGCCTCGCAGGGCCACCATCATCTGCAAGTGGTGAAACGCACCGACAAACGCACGACGCACACCGACGTGCTGGAACTCACCGAAGATCAGCGCGTGAACGAACTGGCGCGGATGCTCGGCGGCGCGCAGATCACCGCCAAGGCCACCGCACACGCCCGCGAGATGCTTCAGGCCGCCGGCGGCAAGGCCCGCTAACTCTGCACGCTGGGCTTGCCGGCTCCCCCGCCATGCCCCGGACACCCCGGCCGGCGGCAGTGCCCGTAGATCACCAGCGCGTGATCGGAGATTTCGTAGCCCAATTCCTCGGCGATGCGCTGCTGGCGCTCTTCGATGCCGTTGTCGACGAATTCCTCGACGCGGCCGCAGTCCACACAGACGATGTGGTCGTGGTGCGCGCCCTCGTTCAGCTCGAACACCGCCATGCCGTTCTCGAAGTGGTGGCGCGTGACGAGGCCGGCGGCCTCGAATTGCGTCAGCACGCGATACACGGTGGCAAGGCCGATGTCTTCATTCGAGCCCAGCAGCGCCTTGTAGATGTCCTCGGCCGATTTGTGGCGTGTGCCGCCCGTTTCAAGGATTTCGAGGATCTTCAGGCGCGGAAGCGTCACCTTCAGTCCTGCCTTGCGCAGGTCCTTACCTTCCAATTGCACGTCTCCTGACTTTAAGACTTGAGGGTCGGGTAGAATGTAAACCTGAAGTCTACCTTGCCCGAAGCATCCATGCGATTCAACGCCACGAAGTTTTTTGGTCCTGCCCTGTTCACGCTGCTGCTCGCAGGCTGCATCTATCGGATGCCGGTCCAGCAGGGCAACCTGCTCGACCCGAATCAGGTGGTGCAGTTGGAAGAAGGCATGACGCGCACGCAGGTGTCCTACCTGCTCGGCACGCCGATGGTGCCGCCGAGCTTCAACAACGACCGCTGGGACTACTACTACTACGTGCGCGCCAGAGGGCTGAAAACGCCGCTGCAACGCCGCCTTACGGTGTTTTTCGAGGATGAGAAAGTCGCGCGTTTCGAGAAGGTGAACATCCCCGATCCGCCGCCGGTCTCCGCAGCGACGGCAGCGGCAGCAGCGGCGGCCAATGAGGTGAACCCCGCCGGAGAGAAGGTCGAAGCGCCCAAGGATGGCGACTCCGGGGCAGCGGCTCCGCCCCCGGTATCAGACGGCGGCAACGCCTCCGCTCCCGGCGCGGGCTCGACTCGCGAACGCCTCGACTAGCGATCCGGCGGTGCGTTCGAGCAGCGGCCCGAGCGCCAGCGCCGCAAGGCCGCCCGCCAACTCGAACGACAGCGTCAATTCCACGCGGCAGCCCAGCACCTGCCCGCCCTCCGGCGCGAGGACGGGCGTCAAAGTCCACACGCCATGCAGCGATTTGAACGGCCCTTCTACCAGGTCCATCGTCAGGCCATGCGGCGGCTGCGGCACATTGCGCGTGGTGAAGGCCATCTTCAGCGGCCCGCTGCCCACTTCAAGGCGAGCCACCGTGCCGCCCTCGCCCCGTTCCAGCACGCGCGCACTGCGGCATCCGGGCACGAACTTCGGATAGCTTTCCACGTCGTTGATCAGCTCGAACATCCGCTCGGGGGTGGCCGCCACGAGCGCCGAGCGGTGCAGCTTGCGCATTGGCGGGCATTGTCGGCCCACGAAGGCTCTGGCTCAAGTTCCCGCCCCGCTACAATGCGCCGGTGAACAAAAAGAGCAAGGGCGACGGCAATGCGCTGATCGCGGAGAACCGCAAGGCGCGGCACGATTA
>JAITMN010000370.1 GCA_031277355.1 Nevskiaceae bacterium
GCGGCGCAGCAGATCGTGCGCTCGGATGCGGCGGCGGCTGATCGCACGGTGGATTTGATTTTGAATCCCCGCCCCGGCAATGCGCTGTGCTGGGATGCGCTGCGTTTGACGCGCGAGGCCGACACGATGCGCGCCGAGCGCGCGGTGGTGGCGTTGCCGGCTGGTGCGCCCACTTGCGGCAGTGACGCGCCGCTGGAGTGGACGACGGTGGCGAGCCTTTCCATTCCCGAGCTGGCGCGTCTGTCGGCGCAGAATTGCTCGGTGCGCGCGTGGTTGCAGTTTGGGCGTGCGCCGTCGATCGAGGAGGGTGTGATCGGCGATCTGCGCTTTTCGCAATCGGTGCGGGGTGGGGATTTTACGGCGATGCGGATAGATGAATACGAGGGGGAGGCATGCCCGCCGTATCTGACGAACTGGACGCCGCCGCGCAGTGACCTGCTGGGCGATGGTGCTGGCGGCGCATCGTCTGCGCCGACGCAGTAAGTGGCGCAAAAAAAACGCCGCCCGAAGGCGGCGTTTTCATCAAAGCGAAGAGCTGGGCTCTTACTTCGATACCGAACGCTGGAACATGCGGTCGACCTTTTCGTTCAGGTCGTTCACGCCAGCCTGCGCGGCTTGAGCAGCCGACAGCGCCTGGTTCGCGGTCGCTTGCGCGGCAGCGGCCTGCTGTGCGGCGGCGGCGGCGGCGTTGGCGTCGGTGCGATCGGCCCTGTGCGCAGCCAGATCAGACGACAGACGGCCGACCTGTGACTTCAGGTCGTCGATCTGGGCCTGGATAGGCTTGAGGTCCGTGCAGCCAGCCAGCGCAGCAATAGCAGCCACTGCGGCAATCTTGATTCCAATCGCGCTCTTCATTTTCAATCCCCTTGTTTGCTCGTGGAGCCATCCACAAAACTGTTGGCCAAAAAAACCGCTCACACACACGCCACTGCGAGCGACATATTTCGCGGTTGCGTTACTTGACCATATATGGGCATCGCATGGCAACAGGAATTTGGAATTTGTCGGTATCCAGCAACATCTTGATTGCAGCTTGCGGTTAACGCCTATAACAGTTGCCGATTGAAGTTCTGTGACGCAGTGCTTCATCTGCGGTTGATGCGCCGCCGCAACGCATCCGGGTTGCCATCCTGCAAATACTGTGTTTATATACAGATACTGTATGGAATGACAGCTTTGCGGAGTATCCGGCCATGTCTGAATCCGATCTGACTCCCCGCCAAACGCAGATTCTGCGTCTGATCCAGCGCAGCGTGCAGGAAACCGGCATGCCGCCCACGCGCAAGGAAATTGCCGACGAACTGGGCTTTCGTTCGCCCAACGCGGCGGAGGAGCATCTGCGCGCGCTGGCGCGCAAGGGCGCGATTGCGCTGCTGCCGGGGGCTTCGCGGGGCATCCAGCTCAAAGACGTATTGCGCGAACAAATGGGGTTGCCGCTGATCGGCCGCGTTGCGGCGGGCAGTCCCATTCTCGCCGAGCAGAACATCGAAGATCACCTGTCGATCGATCCGTCCGTCTTTCATCCCACGCCTCACTATCTGCTGAAAGTGGTGGGCATGAGCATGAAAAACGCCGGGATTCTCGATGGCGATCTGGTGGCGGTGCATCGCACGCCGAATGTGCGCAATCGGCAGATCATCGTCGCGCGGCTGGAGAACGACGTCACGGTGAAACGCTATCGGCAGGAAGGGCCGGTGGCCTGGCTGTTGCCCGAGAATGAAGACTTCGAGCCGATCAAGGTCGATCTGAAACAGCAATCGCTGTTGATCGAAGGCATCGTCGTGGGCGTCTTGCGGCGCGGCAAGGGTTTGAGTCTTTGAGTTGGCGGGGCATGCGTCATGCCGGAGGTGGTCACCACTGCGCAGCTCGATGCGCTGCTGAGGCATCCGGGTCTCTGGCGTGCGCGTCATGCCGCGCCGCAGGCCACTTTCCCAACGGGGTATGAGGCGCTCGATCGCGCGCTGCCCGGCGGCGGCTGGCCGGTCAGCGGGCTGATCGAAACGCTGGTGGCGGGCGATGGCTGCGGCGAACTGCGTTTGTGGGCGCCGCTGATCGCGCAACTCACTCAAGCGCAGACGGCGCGTTGCTGCGCGTTGATCTGTCCGCCCTTCGAGCTGTACGCGCCGGCGTGGCAGGCGCTGGGGGTGCGCACGCAGCGTCTGCTGGTGGTGCGCGGCGATCAGGCGGGTTGGGCGATGGAGCAGAGTCTGCTGTCGGGCGCCTGCGCGCTGGTATTCGGCTGGATTGCGCGGCTGACGATGCGCGAACTGCGGCGATTGGCGTTGGCGGCGCAGAAGGGCGCGGCGATTGGCGTGCTGATTCGTCCGTCCGGCGCGGCGCGGGAACATTCGGCGGCGCTGCTGCGGCTGGCGCTGGAAAGCGCTGAGCGCCGTTGCACGCTGCGGTTGTTGAAGGGGCGGGGGATTGCGCCGCAGGTCATCGAGTTGGAGTTGAGATGAGCGCGGTGGGGCAGCGATCTGCCGCGCAGGGGTCGCCGTTGCAGGCGGTGTTGCCGTTTGCTGGAGCGCCGATGGCGTCTTCGGCAGCGCTGGCATCCGTGCCTGCCGGTGAGCGCACGGCGGCAGTGGCCGCCGAACTTTGGGTCGCCGTGCAATTACCCGGCGCTGATCCGGCATGGCTGGCTGCTTTGCTGCGGCAGGCTGGCGGCTTCACCTCGCGCGTTACGGTGGAACCGCCCGACGCGCTGCTGCTGGAACTGCGCGGCAGTCTGCGTCTGTTTGGCGGCCTGCATGCGCTGGTGAAGTCGTTGCGTGCGGTGTTTGCGTTGCCGCTGCGTTTGGCGATGGCCCCCACGCCATTGGCCGCGCTGGTGCTGGCGCGCGCCGGGTACAACGGCTGCATCATCCAGCCGGCGCGATTGCTCAGTCGTCTGTCGCCGCTGCCCTTGTCGTTGCTGCGCTGGCCGG
>JAITMN010000022.1 GCA_031277355.1 Nevskiaceae bacterium
GCTACGACGCCGTGTTCGTCGGTTGCGGTGCGCCGCGCGGACGCGACCTCGACATCCCCGGCCGCCAGGAAGCGGCGGCCAGCATCCACATCGGCATCGACTGGCTCGCTTCCGTGTCGTTCGGCCACGTCACGAGCGTCAGCCCGCGCGTGATCGTGCTCGGCGGCGGCAACACGGCGATGGACTGCTGCCGTTCGGCGCGCCGCCTGGGCGGCGCCGACGTGAAGGTCATCGTGCGCAGCGGCTTCGAGGAGATGAAAGCCTCACCCTGGGAGAAGGAGGACGCGCAGCACGAGGGCATCCCGATCCTCAACTTCCACGTGCCCAAAGCCTTCGTGCACGAGGGCGGCAAGCTCGTGGGCATGACTTTCGAGATCGTGCGCGCCGAGTACGACGACAAGGGCAAGCGCACGCTGCTGCCCACCGGCGAGCCCGACCCGTTCTTCGAGTGCGACGAGGTGCTAGTGGCCGTCGGCCAGGAGAACGCCTTCCCGTGGATCGAGCGCGACTGCGGCATCGAGTTCGACAAGTGGGGTCTGCCCAAGCTCGACGAGCGCAGCCTGCAATCGACGGTGCCGAACGTCTTCTTCGGCGGCGACGCGGCCTTCGGCCCCAAGAACATCATCGAGGCGGTGGCGCATGGACACGAGGCCGCGGTGTCGATCGACAAGCTGCTGCACGGCGAACCGGTCGCCGACCGCCCCGCGCCGGCGGTCACGCTGGTGTCGCAGAAGATGGGCATCCACGAGTGGAGCTACGACAACGACACCTCCGAGGACGCGCGCCACAAGGTGCCGTGGGAAAGGGCCGAAAAAGCCCTGGCCAGCATCCGCGTCGAGGTGGAACTGGGCTTCGACGCCGCCACCGCCTTCAAGGAAGCCGAGCGCTGTCTCAACTGCGACGTGCAGACCATCTTCACCGAGACCGCGTGCATCGAGTGCGACGCCTGCGTCGACATCTGCCCGATGGATTGCATCACTTTCACGATCGATGGCGACGAAGCCGATCTGCGGCAGCGGCTGAAGGCGCCGGCGCGCAATCTCGCGCAAAGTCTTTTCGTCTCCGGCGGCCTCAAAACCGGCCGCGTGATGGTCAAGGACGAGGATGTCTGCCTGCATTGCGGCCTGTGCGCCGAACGTTGCCCGACAGGAGCCTGGGATATGCAGAAATTCCTGCTGAAAATGACGCAGGCCGGGCCGTCGGCCCGCGCCAAACGCGGCGAAGTTCAAGGAGCGCCGGCATGAGCGCGACACTGCCTTCCAAGAACGCGGTCCGGCCGATCGAGGCCGTGAACGATTTCGTCATCAAGTTCGCCAACATCAACGGCTCGGGCTCGGCCTCGGCCAACGAGCTGTTCGCCAAGGCGATCCTGCGCATGGGCGTGCCGGTGAGCCCGCGCAACATCTTCCCGAGCAACATCCAGGGCATGCCGACCTGGTACGAGGCGCGCGTGACCGAAGCCGGCCACCTGGGCCGGCGCGGCGGCACCGACATGATGGTGGCGATGAACCCGCAGACCTGGGACGCTGATCTGGCGGAGATCGAACCCGGCGGCTATCTGTTTTACGACAGCACGCGCCCGCGTCCGGCATCGGCGTTTCGCAGCGACATCACGGTGATCGGCATGCCGCTCACCGAGATTTGCAATGCGGTGTACAGCGATCCGCGACAGCGCCAGTTGTTCAAGAACATCATGTATGTGGGTGCGCTGTCGGTGCTGCTCGACATGGACCCGAAGGTGATCGAAACGCTGCTCGGCGAGCAATATCGCGGCAAGGAAAAACTGATCGCGCCCAATGTGCAGGCGCTGCATCTGGGACGCGATTTTGCCAGCGAGCATTTGCAGCATCCGCTGCCGATCAAGGTGCGCCGCGCCGACAGCGTGGGCGAGCACATCTTCGTGGATGGCAACACGGCTTCGGGATTGGGCGCGGTGTATGGCGGCGCAACGGTCTGCGCGTGGTATCCGATCACGCCATCGACTTCGGTGGCTGAGGCGTTCGTCAAGTATTGCGAGAAGTATCGCGTCGATGAACAGGGTCATCACAACTACGCCATCGTGCAGGCGGAGGATGAACTGGCTTCCATCGGCATGGTGGTCGGTGCGGGGTGGAACGGCGCGCGGGCTTTCACGGCAACCTCCGGCCCCGGTATCTCGCTGATGACCGAGTTCATCGGCTTGGCGTATTTCGCCGAGATTCCGGTCACGATAGTCAATGTGCAGCGCGGCGGTCCTTCCACCGGTATGCCCACGCGCACGCAGCAGGCCGATATCATCTCCTGCGCCTATGCCTCGCATGGCGACACCAAGCATGTGTTGCTGTTGCCGGAAGACCCGCGCGAGTGCTTTGAACACACTGCCGCTGCGCTCGATCTGGCCGACCGTCTGCAAACGCCGGTGTTCGTGATGACGGACCTCGACATCGGCATGAATCAACGCCTGTGCAAGCCCTTTGCATGGGATGAGCGCCGCGACTATGACCGTGGCAAGGTGATGACGGCCGAAGACCTGGAGCACAAGGATTTCGGGCGCTACAAAGATGTGGATGGCGACGGTATTCCCTGGCGCACGCTGCCGGGCACGCATCCCACGCGCGGCAGTTATTTCACGCGCGGCACCACGCGCGATCCGTATGCGCGGTATTCGGAGCGCGGGGACGATTACATCTACAACGTGCAACGCCTGCTGCACAAGTTCGCTACGGCGGCCACGCTGGTGCCGCAGCCGATACCGCGTCCGGCTGCGCGGCGCACGCGGTTGGGCGTTATTTTCTATGGCTCCACCAGCCCCGCGATGCACGAGGCGCTCGATGTGCTCGCCCGTCACGGCATCCATATCGATGCGCTGCGGCTGCGCGCGTTTCCGTTTCCCGGCAGCGTCAAGGAATTCATCGACGCGCACGAGTTGGTGTTCGTCGTGGAGCAGAACCGCGATGCGCAAATGCGCACGCTGCTGATCAACGAGCTGGAAATCAATCCGGCCAAGCTTGAAAAAGTGCTGCACTACGACGGCACGCCGATCACGGCGCGCTTCATCACCCGCACCATCACGAACCGCGTGCACGAGGCATTCGTTGCGCCTCAAGAGGCCAAATCGTGACCTACATCGCCAAACCCCGTTTGCATCATCCCTCGCTGACCCGCAACAAAGTGGGCTATACCCGGCGCGACTACGAGGGCAAGGTTTCAACACTGTGCGCCGGTTGCGGCCACGATTCGATTTCCGCTGCGATCATCCAGGCGTGCTGGGAGATGGATATCGAACCGCATCGCGTGGCGAAGCTGTCGGGCATTGGCTGCTCGTCGAAGACGCCGGATTATTTTCTCGGTGCCAGTCACGGCTTCAACACCGTGCATGGACGCATGCCCAGCGTGCTCACCGGGGCCAATCTTGCCAATCGCGACCTGCTGTATTTGGGCGTGTCGGGCGATGGCGATTCGGCCTCCATCGGTCTGGGGCAGTTTGCGCACGCGATGCGGCGCAATGTGAACATGGTGTACATCGTCGAGAACAACGGCGTGTATGGTCTCACCAAGGGCCAGTTCTCCGCCACCGCCGACAAGGGCAGCAAGAGCAAGCGCGGCGTGATGAACAGCGACAGCCCGGTGGACCTCGTGGGCCTTGCAATGCAATTGGGCGCAAGCTTCGTTGCGCGCAGCTTTTCGGGCGACAAGGAGCAGATGGTGCCGCTGGTGAAAGCGGCCATCGGTCATGGCGGCGCGGCCTTCATCGACATCATCAGTCCCTGCGTGACGTTCAACAACCACGCCGGTTCCACGCGCAGCTACGATTGGGTGCGTGATCACAACCAAGCGGTGAGCCGCATCGACATCATCACCGGCCGCAAGGAAATCACCGCGACCATTGCGCCGGGTCAGGTGGTGGACGTGGAGCAGCACGACGGCACCGTGCTGCGCCTGCGCAAGCTGCACGCCGATTACGACCCCACCGACCGCGTGGCTGCGATGAGCCAGATGCACGCACGCGCTGCGGAGGGCGAACTGCTCACGGGGCTGCTGTTCGTTGAGGGTCAGTCGGGCGATCTGCATGCCTCGCTGAACACCAGCGCCGTGCCGCTGAATACGCTGGGCCGCGCGCAGTTGTGTCCGGGGGCGGCGGCGCTGGAGAAGATCAACGCCAGTTTGCGGTAGGGGTTGTGGGTGAAGTGATGCAGAGCGCAGCTTGGGTCGCTCTTGTCGCGCTCGTATTCCTGTTGGCCGGTGGGGTAAAGGGAGTTGTCGGCTTGGGGCTTCCGACCGTCTCGATGGGCGTGCTGGGTCTTTTCATGCCGCCAGCGCAAGCGGCCGCAATGCTGGTTGTTCCTTCGCTGGTCACCAACCTCTGGCAGCTTCTCGCCGGTCCTGCTTTTGGATCATTGCTCCGGCGGTTCGGCCTGATGATGGCCGGTGTATTTGCTGGCACGGCTGCGGGTATCGGCTTTCTGACTTCGGGCTCAACGAAGTGGCCCTCTGTTGCGCTGGGCGCGGTTCTGGTTCTCTATGCGCTGATCAGTCTGTTCGTTCGTGGCTTGTCGGTGCCGGCGCGCTTCGAGCGCGTGCTTTCTCCCATCGTTGGCATCGTCACCGGGCTTCTCACCGGCGCAACAGGCATCTTCGTTGTTCCGGCTGTCCCGTATCTTGGGGCGCTTGGTCTGGGCAAGGACGAACTCATTCAGGCACTGGGTCTTTCATTCACGGTATCCACGCTGGCGCTGGCTGCGTGCCTGGTGGCTACCAGCAGTTACTCCATCGATTTTGCGACCCAATCCGCCCTTGCGGTGATTCCTGCGCTTGCCGGCATGTTCCTGGGTCAGGCGGTGCGCGATAAATTGAACGCGCAAGTATTTCGCCAATGGTTCTTTTGGGCGATGCTCACGGTGGGCGTCTTCATGGTTGTTCGCGCCTTGTGGGGCTCCGACTGGTCAAGCGTGACGCCGACAATGCGTGGTTGAGCGCCGATGCGCCGCCCGCTCGCAGTTGCCCTGCGTGCCGCCGTTCATCGACTCTCCTGATAATATTCCGTCTCGTGTTGCACGAGCCACGCGCAGACGATACGTGCAAAAAAATCCGCCATGAGGGATTTCCGACAATGAACGCCCTTTATCCACCAAGCCCTGCCAATTCCGCAGATGATCTTGTAAAAGCCTCGCCGGCGTATCGTCGCCAGGCTTGGCTGGCGATGTTTGTGTTGCTGGCTTTCATGGCCTGCTATGTGCTGTTTTCGGGGTGGCTGGCGTGGAAATCCTATTCGCTGCTGCGCGCCGGAATGTTGGCTGGGCATAACAGTGTGTTGCTGTTTGGAGTGGGCCTCGGCGCCGCATTTCTTGCGGTGTTCATGTTGAAGGCGCTGGTGTTTGTCCGGCGCGGGCAGATGGGCGATCTCACCGAAATCACGGCGGCGGAGCATCCACAATTGTTTGCCTTTCTGGCGCGCTTGGTTGCGGAGGCCAAAGCGCCCACGCCGGCGAAGGTGTATTTATCGTCGCGGGTCAATGCGGCGGTGTTCTATGATCTTTCGCCGCTCAATTTGTTGTTTCCCTCGAAGAAGAATCTGGAAATCGGCCTGCCACTGGTCAATGTGTTGAGCCTGTCTGAATTCAAGGCAGTGCTGGCGCATGAGCTGGGGCATTTCGCGCAGCGGAGCATGGCGGTTGGGCGCTGGGTTTATCTGGCGCAGCAGATTGCCGCGCATATCGTCGGCAAGCGCGACATGCTGGATCGTTTCCTCGCAGGGCTGACGCGTTTGGATATCCGCATTGCCTGGATCGGCTGGTTGTTCATGTTGCTGGTCTGGTCGATTCGTTCGGTGGTGGACAGCTTCTTTCGCCTCGTGGTGTTGGCCGAGCGTGCGCTGTCGCGGGAGATGGAGTTTCAGGCGGACCGCGTCTCGGTCAGTCTGGCCGGCAGCGATGCGCTGATCGACGCGCTCTACAAATTGCAGGCCGCCGATACCGCATGGGATCGGACGATTGATTTTTGCAACGCGCAGTTGCGTGTTGGCAAGGCCGCGCCGGATTTGTATGACATCCAATCAGCCATTGCGCAAAAGTTGCGCGTGATTTTTGCCGATCCCGGCTATGGTTTGCCGCCGCCCGCACCTGTTGATGGCGCAGCGACGCATCGGATTTTCAGGCGCGACAGCGTATCCGTGTCGCGCATGTGGGCGACGCATCCGCCCAGTTACGAGCGCGAAGACAATGCGAAGAAAATTTATCTGCAGGTAGCCAGACAGGAAACATCGGCGTGGGCGCTGTTCGAGCAACCCGAGCAACTGCGGCGGCAGATGTGTGCTGCCATGATTGCGCATGTAAAACCCGCGCCAGAGGTGTTGAGCCGCGAGGCGGCATTGGCTGCGCTCGATGCCGAATATGCGCGCGAGTCATACAACCGGCGCTATCGCGGCGTCTACCTGGCCCGTGCGGTGACGCGAACGCAAGCCAGCGTGGCGCAACTGATCGACAATCTGACTCCGGAAGCGGCCAGCACTGCGCTGGCGACACTGTATCCGGAATCCCTGTCGGCAGACTTGACGACACTGGAGGGCTTGCAGCACGAACGCGGTGCGCTGGTTGCCGTGCAGGATGGCATTGCCAGCGCACGGGACAAGCAACTGCAACATCGCGGCAAGCCCATCAAGAAGCGGCAGTTGGCAGCGGCGATTGCCGAGGTGACAGCAGATATCGCGGCCATCGAAAGCTCGCTGGCGGCACAGGACCGCCGCTGTCGTTCCTGCGCCAGGGCGCTGGCCGCCGCGCAGGGCGGGGCATGGGAGGCCAGTTGGCTGGCGCAATTCCAGCTATTGCATTACGCCGAGCATACGCAGGCGAATCTGCTTGATCTGCACGGTCTGCTCGCCAACACCGTGGCGATGGTGACGGCCAAGCGCAAGGTGAGCGACGCGGAGGTTTGGCGCACTCTCGATCACGCTGGCAAGTTGTATGACGCAATGGCTGAGGTAGCCAAGCAGGCGCCCAACTTGCAACCCGGTGCGCAGGCGCTGGCCTTGTTGGGCGCCGAAAGCTGGACTGCCAACCTTGGCGCATTCGAGTTGCTTGGTCCGACGCGCGAGAACCTGAGTAACTGGATCAACGTGATCGACGGTTGGGTGCAGCCGATGCTGCGTGCCCTCAATAATCTGCGCCGTGCGGCGCTGGATCAGTTGTTGCTGACGGAAGCCCGCCTGTTTGACGCCGCCATCTCGCAACAGCCGCTGGGTGAAGCCCCCGCAGCGCCCGTCGTGCCGACCGGATACGCCACCTTGCTGGCCGGACAGGAGCGGCCACGGCAGAAAAAACTGGATGCATGGTCACGCTTTCAAACGGCGGACGGCTGGTGGGCATGGGTCGCGCGCCTTGGTGTGGCGGGCAGTATCGTCGGCGTGCTGCTGGGTTTTGGAGTGGCGCTGGGTATGTCCAGCGTGGTGGCTTTCAACGGTCTGGATCGCACCGTCTCCGTGCACGTTGACGATGCGACGGCGCAGTTGACGCCTGGCGCCTCGCATGTGTTCCAGGTTGCCGCTGACAGACCCCTCGCCATTCGCGCCGAGACACAGACGGGTGACATCATCGAAGCCTTCTCTGCCGATGCCGAGCTGATCGGTGCGCACTATGTGTACAACGTGGCCAGCGCCAGCCCGCTGATCGCCTGGACGGCCACTTACGGTAGCGCCGTGGCCAAGCCTGAACAATTGCTCGGCGCGCCGCGCTGGTCGCTGCAGTCAGCGGACTATATTTTTGAGTCGCCGCCAACGCAGATCAGCAGCAAAAGTGGCGGTGGCACGCGCTCGGCGCTGAGTGCGCCCGACAGTCGTGCGGTGGAAGCCTATCTTGGCGCGTTGCCGGCACAGGATGAACAGGCACGTCTGATCGAGGCTCATGCCACATGGGATGAGGGCGACTCCGCCAATCTGCTGCAATGGCTGGCGATTGCGCAGCAAGCGCTGCCAGATCGCCATGCGCTGATTGTCCAGCAGCGATTGCAGCGTGCGCCGCTGGAATTGATGGCGCTGCGCGCCGAGCAAGATGGCGCGACGGCACCTGATGACTACGCTCGCGTCTGCGCCAAAGGGCGGGAACTGGCACAGGCGCATCCGGACAGTGGCGATTTGGCCTATCTGGTGATCCGCTGCATTGCTGATCAGCCCGCTCGTGATGCGGCCTTCAAGACAGGTTTTCAACAACACCCGGACAATGCTTGGTTTGGTTATGCGGCGGGGCTGACCTGGTTGGGCGAGCAAGATTGGGCAGCGGCGCGGCGTGCGTTCGAAGTGGCCTTCACCGCCCGCTATCTGGCCGGATTCGTGGCCGTCGACCTCGCGCGCATCCGCCGTGTTGAACAAGGCGAAGGCGCAGCCATCGACGATCTGGTGGCTGGGTCCGACTATCTGAAAAGGCAGCAGGTGCTGCAAACCGGTCAGGGCATTCCCGTCGCAAACCCGCTCAACGGTTATCAGGCGCTCGCCAAGGGCGATCTTGGAAAAACGTCTGAATACACGCGCAACCCGACCGACGTCGACCAGTTCAGGCTGGCCCTGCTGGTGGGCGCATCCGATGGCGCCGACGATGCACAGGTCGCCAGGGCGCTGGAAGTCATGCGCAACCAGACGCCGACGGACTATGACGCAAGCTGGGCAGCCATCGGGCTTGGTATCAAGCACGCGCAACCCATTGATCCGCTACTCGGCGTTCTGGCTCAAGTACCCGATAGTGAAGCGCAAGGTTTGCGTGCTTTCATCGAGGTGCTGAAAACAACCCGTGATACCCGCCAGGCAGAAGCGGCGCTGGTCGGTGTGCGCTTGCAACTACGCGCTCAAGCCTATGTTGCTGGCCTGATCGTACTGGGTTCAGAGGCCCCCGCCGCATGGCGCACGCTGGTACTGCGAGCACTGTTCCCGGCTGAGCGGCCTTGGTTTGCGCATTGAAATGCCGGTGGTGAGGGTGCAGCCCATCACGCTTTCCACCTCCTCTCCTGTGCGCCATACACTGCAATCCACACATAGCACGCCGCCGGCACCAGCAATGCGGTGGCCAGGCTCGTTGCATCGGCCACACCGCCGGTGATCACGGGAATGATTGCGCCGCCAACGATGGCCATGCACAACAGGCCCGAACCCTTGGGCATGTCATCGCCCAGACCTTCCAGCGCCAGCGTGAAGATGGTCGGAAACATGATGGAGTTCATCAACCCGATGGCCACCACAGCGACCGCCGCCGTAGTGCCGATGCTCGCCGATGAGATCACGGCCAGCAATGCAGCGCCGGTTGCGCAGCTCATCAGTACACGCCCGGGCGTTACCCGGCTCAGAACAAAGGAGCCGATGAACCGGCCTACCATCGCGCCGCCCCAGTACAGACTCAGGATGCGCGCGGCGACATCGCCCGTAACAGACAACACCGTGGGTTGCATCAGATAGTTGGTCATCACGCTGCCGATGGACACCTCCGCGCCCACATACAAAAAGATCGACAGCGCGCCGAAGCCCAGCCGTGGTCGACCCAGCAGACGCATCGCGCCGGCAAGGTTTGGCGATTTGCCAGAGGTATCCGGCGCAGGCGCACGGCGCATGAACCAGAAGACCAGCGCAAGGATGAACAGCACGCCGGCAATCAGCACGAAGGGCT